>CAMATE010000075.1 GCA_945861075.1 Akkermansia muciniphila | reverse complement strand
TCCCACCGAGTTTTCCGCCCAAGGTCTGGGAGGTGTGTGGCAAAAAGAGTTTCCAATCGCCACTGCGGACAGCCAGCAAGTCTCCCTGATTGTAGTAAATGAAATAGGCCGCGTGAGGATTGGTGGCACCGCGGTCCCCCCGTAAAATGGGCCAGACATCGAGGCCGTCGATCTTGCGAGGAGGCAAGTCCGCCCCGGCCAAGCGAGCCACGGTCGGCAGTACATCAATGGTCATGAGGGGGATGTCATTGGTGCGACCTTGGGGAATGTGACCCGGCCATTGCATGACGCAGGGCACCCGGATGCCGCCTTCGAAACTGGTCCCCTTCCCCTCGCGAAACGGACCGGCACTGCCGCCGTGTTGGCCGTAGCTCAGCCAGGGTCCGTTGTCGGAAGTGAAGATGACGAGAGTGTCCTTCTCCAAACCATTGCGCTTCAGGGCCTTGAGCACCTCTCCCACCGACCAGTCGATTTCTTCGATGACGTCTCCGTAGAGTCCCTGTCGGGAACGTCCGGCGAAACGCGATCCGGCGAAGATCGGCACATGGGGCATGGAATGGGCCAGGTAGAGGAAAAAGGGGGCTCGGGCACTGCGTTGGATGAACGAGACCGCTCGCTCCGTGTAGCGGCGAGTCAACTGCGACTGGTCGGGAGTCTCCTCGATCACCCGATCCCCTTCGATCAACGGCAACGGCGGATACGTCCCCTTGGCGGCATTGCCGTTTTGGGGCCACATGTCGTTGGAATACGGCAGACCGAAATACTCATCAAATCCCTGTCGGGTCGGCAGCAGTTCCGTCGGACGTCCCAAGTGCCATTTGCCAACAATGGCGGTGGCGTATCCGCGGGGTTTGAGCACCTCGGCCAGGGTCATCTCCTCCGGATTCAGACCGATCTTCTGATTGGGTCCCAGTGCTCCGTGGATACCGAGACGGTTGGCGTAGCAACCGGTCAAGAGGGCAGCCCGCGAGGCCGAACAAACGGCCTGCGCCACATAGAACGAAGTGAAACGGGTTCCGCGCCGGGCGATGCTGTCGATGTTCGGAGTGCGTATCTTCTTCGCCCCGAAACAACCGAGGTCTCCCCAACCCAGATCGTCGCAGTAGATGAGGACCACGTTCGGAGGGCGCTGTTCCTTCGCCAGCGCTGTCGATGCCCAAGCACACACCGCGATCCAAAACGGGAACCAGCATCGGGAGGTCATGGCTCGATCTTTTCGAAACCCGAACAACCTGGGAAGTGCCAATGGCAAGCCTCCTGCCCGCACACGAATTGAGAAAAACCCAACACAGAGCCAGGAGAGCGCGCCTTTACCCCCTTGCCCGCGCTCGGGCGATGATCAGATCCTTTCGGTCCATGCCTCACTTGATGTCACTCGCACGGCGCGGAATCGCACAGCCCTTGCGAATATTCGGCCTGGCCTGCGCACTGGTCCTTGAGGCCTTGGCCGAAGGAGTTCCTGACGTCCTGCAGACGGTTTCGGCCGCCGTGGAAAACTTCCGGCCCTCCGGAGGCGTGGCGCAGACCTTCACCGCGGGCATGAATGGACGCCTTCTGGCCGTGGTGCTCGACGGAAGCAGCAACAACGCCAGGGAAGACCGCTCGCTTCAGGTGGAGATCCTCGATGTGGATCCCGCCAACCTGAAGCCGAACACCAACAGCCTCGCGTTAATCCAAACAACTCTCGCCGCCGCGCGTGAAGCCTCAGGCAATGGACTCCTCCGTTTTGATTTCTCCACGAACCGGATCCAACTCCTGGCGGGCCGACCTTACGCGATCGCCTGCCGCTTCGTTGCTCCCGGCACCGAAGAGATGTCGCTGCGGACTTCCTATTTCGACGTCGCACCTGGCGGGCAACTCTGGCGACGGTCAGGAGTCAATTGGGTACTAGCTCCTTCTCCGGCCGGCGGCCCCGTGGGCCAGGATCTGGTGATGACAACTTGGATGACTCCGACGGCTGCTCCGACGGTGACGATCCAATCACCGGAAGGGTCGGCCGTGTTCACACCCGGCGCTGGGGTCCCCATCCGCGTGGAGGCCGCATCGACCTCAAACATTCTCCGGAGCGTCACCTTCTACGCCAACGGATTGGAACTAGGAGTCCGTTCGGCACCTCCCTTCGAGTTCACCTGGACGAATTCGCCCACGGGCAACCACATCCTGCAGGCCAGTGTCGTGGATGCCGACGGGCAAGTCGCTTGGTCGACCCCGGTGAGCATCCTTTCAGGCCTCGATGCCACGGCGCTGCCGCGGATCCGGGTCGAGGACACGGCCTCACCCGAGGGCAACTCGAGCCTCCCGCCCCTGGTTTTTCCAATCACTCTTTCGGCACCGGCGTCGGAACCCATCACCGTGCGATACCGCACCCGCGACCGTTCCGCCATCGCCGGAGTGGATTACCTCGCGACCTCGGGCACGCTGACCTTCACCCCGGGGCAAACCCGGGCCTCGATCTTCGTACGCATGTTGGGCGACTTCCGCGACGAGGCTTCGCGTGAATTGTCCCTGGAGCTGATGTCTCCCGATGGAGCGGTGATCGATCGTCCCTCGGCGATCGGTACGCTCATCGACGATGAACCCGGCGTTGGAAAACCTGCCACATACCGGTGGTCTGCGCTGCCGGATAGCGTGGTACCGGGCATCCCGTTCAACGTCCGTTTGACGGCTCTCGACCCGTCCGGGGCATCCGTGGAGACGATCCACGGCGGTGTTGGTATGGGCGTGCTGTCTGAGATTGCTTCCCCGGCGCTATTCTTGGGAGAAAGCGATCCTTCGGCAACCACACCCGACGGCGGATTCTCCGCCGGCTACCGCTTCCGTCCCAAGGTCGACATCCTAGTCACTCACCTGCGCACCCGGGGTGGTTCGAAGGTCACGATCTGGACCGAACAAGGGCGCTCGGAGGCCACAGCGGCCTTCCCGAAGGCCCCTCAAACCTGGCAGGAGTCCGAATTGAGCATCCCCCTGCTGCTCAAAGCCGGCAGCTTTCACCGAATCATCCTCCATGCCGGACACGGACCCCTTCCATACGGAGGCGGAGGGATCGAGGGATTAGACTGGGTGGAACAATGGGGACTCTACGAAGGGCCCGGAGACGCTTTCCCGAGTCAGCCCAGCCAGACTCGAGTATTGGTGGACTTCCGCTTCACCCCGGTAAGAGAAGTCGCCAACCTGCTCCTGCCATCCCAAGCCACCGGGTTCAGCCAGGGATCCTGGGAGGGCTCTTTGACACTGAAAGAACCGGCACCGCGGATCCACCTCTTCGTCCGAGACCTCGTCGGCAACACAGGGGTATCCCGAAGGCTATCGCTGCCTGTGCCCACATTTTCCATGAAGGTCGATGCGAGCCTTCCGGGCCCTGCCTTCCTCCTGCAATCCCAGCGAGGCTATGGGTTCAAGGTGCAGACCAGCACCGACCTCCGGTCGTGGACCGATACCGGACCGGAGATCCTTTCGACCGGCAAACCCCAACCGTGGCAGCCGACTGAACGGCAATCACCCGTCGGATTCTTCCGCCTCGTGACGACGGAATGAACACGGACCGCACGCCCCACCCTCTTCTCCTCGAACTCTCTCTGATGAATCCGCTCACCGTCCCCGCGCACTGGGGTTTCCTATGTTCCGCTGCCGTCGCGCTCCTTTTGGGGCTCGTCGAATCCGGTACAGCCGCCTCCCCGAAAGGAACCCCTTTCGGTTGGGGTGCCTACGACCCCATGTCCCTCCCGGGCAACGCCACGAACATCGTGGCATTGGACGCCTCCCTGCTCGGACCCATCGCCTTGCGGGCCGACGGAACGGTGCTCACCTGGGACGGCAGCCCGCAGCCGCCTCTCGGCCTATCCAACGTGGTGGCAGTGTCCGCGGGCGATGTGTTTCATCTGGCGCTCAAGGGAAATGGTCAGGTCGTGGCGTGGGGTGGTTTCCACGTCGAGAGCGTGGCCATCACCACCCCTCCGGCCTGGCTCACCAATGTCGTTGCCATCTCCGCAGGCTACGACCATTCGGTGGCGCTGACCTCCGACGGATTCCTCATCCCCTGGGGAGCCAACGCCCTGGCGGTTCTCCAGTCTCCAGTAAGGCCTTTCCGAACCCGATCCTTCTCCGCGGGTCAGCAGACCGTCATCGTGGTCGACGACAACGGAAAGCTCTCCGGCTGGGGCGCCGACCACAGTGGGGTTCTGACCTTCCCCGCGGCCTTGAATGATGCCATCCAAGTCTCGGTCAGCCCCTTCATGCACGCCTTGGGTTTGCGATCCGACGGACGGGTCTTCGCCTGGGGCAACAACAGCGACGGCCAGGCCACCGTGCCGAACGGCACGACGAACGTCATCCAGGTCGCCGCCGGTCCGTTATGGTCTCTTGCCCTCCGCGACGACGGATCGGTCCGCATCTGGGGCCAAAAGAACCAACCGTGGACTCGGCTACCAGAGGATCCGGTCCGATTCTTCTCCGTGGCCGCCGGCAACAATCGCAACTTCGGACTGACCCGGGCACCGGTGGCCCGCGATGTCCCGAGTGACACCAACGTCCTCGCTGGCACCGATCTCCAACTTGTCCGCGCATTCATCGGATCCGATCGCTTCGACGTGCAGTGGACCTTCAATGGCCAACCCCTCCCGGGAGAGACCCAACCCACGCTGCGACTCCATGACGCTCAAGCCTCCGCTGCGGGCGAATATCGGCTGATCGCTTCCAACGCCTTCGGAATCTCCACGAGCACGCCCTTCGTCGTCGCGGTCGCCCCGGCGCCACCGCGCCTCGTCGCTGAACCGGCATCCATCGGCGTTACCCGCGGCACCGAGGCCCGCTTCGTCGTCCAAGCGGCCGGAACCGCACCCTTGGCCTACCAGTGGTTCTTCAATGAGGTCCCGGTCCCGGATGGGAACCGCTCGACCCTGTCAATTCCGTCAGCAGGTCCCGCCGTGGACGGAGCGTATCGTGTGGTTGTATCCAACGCCCTGGGCACGGTCTCCAGCCGGACTGTCCGCCTGAGCACGGGTCTCCCGGCCTTCACCGCCGAACCTGCCTCGTTCCACGGTCTCCAGGGACGCCCGATCCGGCTCGAGGGCTCCGTGGTCACACCAGAGACGCCGTCCTACACTTGGTGGCGGGGAACCCACCGGATCGAAGATGCCGGGTCACCCCTGCTGGCTATCCCGCGGATCGAACCCCGGATGATCGGGGAGTACCGGCTGGTCGCCTCGAACTCCTTCGGCGCCGTCACCTCGCGGGTGGCGCATGTCTCCATCCGTGAACCCAGACGTCCGCTCGCTGAGCCCATGGCGGCAGTCTATCCGTCCAGCTTGGGGATACCGTATCCGGAAGCTTTCTTGCGGGTGACCGACGCGGCCTTCCGTTCGAACGGCGACGAATCATTTGCCATCGGAATTCGAGTCGACGGCACTGTCGTTACCTGGGCTGCCAGCGAACGCTTCGCGGAGCGCATCGCCCCGCCCGCTGGCCTCTCCGACGTTAAGGCTGTGTCGGCCGCCTACCAGCATGCCCTGGCCCTCCGGAGTGACGGCACCGTGGTTGCATGGCGCAACGACGATTACCAAGACCGCGGTCTGACGCTCGTGCCGCCAACACTGAATAAGGTGATCGAGATCGCCGCCGGAACCGAGTTCAACCTCGCTCTGCGTGACGACGGAGAACTAGTGACGTGGCCCTACGACACCACGTTCCCTGTAAACCTGCACGGTGTGGCGGCAGTCTCAATGAACGGCCTTCTGGCGACATCGCTGCGCGAGGACGGAACCGTTTGGATCTGGGACGCGTTCAGTCCCGGATCACCCGCGGTCACCGGCCCGACCGACGGCATCGCCATTGCCGCCGGTGGTGATTTCGCCGCCGTTCTGCGCCGCGACGGCAAGATCCTCATCGTGCATCGGGACGGTTCAACGGAAGAGCCCATCGCCCCGGCAACGGGTTCAGCCATCGCTGAGATCACCGCCTTCGGGCAGACCGTGCTGGCGCGTGGCATTGACGGCCGCGTCTGGGCCTCGAGACCACCGGCCCGGGCGTCATGGCAGCCGTGGGATGCAGGCCTCTCTCGGGCGGCCCGTCTTTGCGGCGGGATCGACGCAGCGTGTGCCTTGACCGACGCGCCCTTCATCCAGAAAGGCCCAACTCCCATCGAAGCGGAGATCCGCGGCACGGCAACGCTGGAGGTCTCAGCATCCTCGACTTCCGCAGCCGCCTACCAGTGGCTGCGCGACGGAGTCCGGATCGCAGGAGGCACCGCTCAACGGCTCAAGCTCGCCGACATCGGATACCGAGATGACGCGCTCTACTCGGTCATTGTGGCCAACGAACGGGCATCGGCGACCAGCGCGCCGGTCCGGATCACCGTGGTGGGTCCTCCGGAGATCGTCGGTCCAGATTCCCGATCGGCGCCGGCCGGATCCGATCTCGTCCTCCAACCGACGGTGTTCGGTCCGGGTCCGTTCCAGTTCCAGTGGTATTTCGAAGGACGCCCCCTGGTTGGCGGCACCACATCCAATCTAGTGCTGCCCAACCTCCAGGAGGCCACCTCTGGAAACTACCGGGTGACGGTGTCCAACGCCTTTGGATTGCGATGGAGCGCCACGACGATGATCACCGCGCTTCCCAGCGCTCCCCGAATCCTGGCCGCCGAGCCTGACACGGTCTCCATCCCGGAGGGCGGACCGCTCCGCTTGGCGCTGACGGCACGAGGCTCCGCGCCGATCCAGTACCAATGGTGGCTAGACGGTCGCCCCGTGCCTGGCGAGACAAATGCCACACTGCTGCGCCAGACAAGCACCCCGGCCGATGCGGGCAATTGGCGACTAATTGCATCAAACACAGTCGGTTCAATGGAAAGCCTTTCGATCCGGGTCTCGGTGCTCCCCACCGCACCCCGGATTCTCCAACAGGAATCCTGGCGACTGGCCAATGCCGGCAACCCCTTCGAATGGAAACCCACGATCGCGGGATCGGCGCTCCTCCACCGGCAATGGAAGCGGAACGGTGAAGTGATCTCTGGGGCGACGAACCTCTCTTTGGCCTTCACCGCGATCCGAACGAACGACACCGGACTCTACACGCTCCACCTGTCAAACCACCTCGGCGTGGCGGTTTCGGATCCCATGAAGCTCGTCGTTCGACCGACTGCCGGGCCGGGAGCGATCGTCACTTGGGGGCAGCCGACACCCCCGAGAGACTTCGGTATCGTGCAGGATTTTGCCATCGGCGGCAACCACGCGCAGGCGGTGCTCACCAACGGCATGGTCCGCAGTTGGGTCAACGGCACCTCCCCCGAACTGGTGGCCCCAGCCGACCTGGACCAGGTCGTCGGTATTGCGACCGGACCGGGCTTTGCGGTGGCCCTGCGGTCGGACGGAACGCTTCGTGGTTGGGGTTACCCGGATGGCGGCGTCTTGAACATCCCCACCGGTCTCGGCCGAGTCATCGCCATCGCTGCAGGTTCCCGACACGCCGTCGCTCTGCAGGAGAACGGCATACCGGTCACCTGGGGCACGGTGATCCAGGGGAGGACCAATACTCCGGCAAGCGCGACCAACATCATCGCCATCTCCGCCTCCAGCGGGAACAATCTCGGTCTCAGGGGTGATGGCTCCGTCATCGCCTGGGGCCCCAACCAGGCCGTCGCCATTCCCGCCTCGGTGTCGAATATCATCGCCATTTCAGCCTTCCCCCGTGGCGGCATGGCTCTCCGAGCCGATCTCCGGCCGATTGCCTGGGGCACCGTCCCGACGCCGATGGCCTCAGCCACCAATCTCACATCGATCGCAACCGGTTCCGGACACGCCATCGCCCTCCGCACCAATGGAACCATCGTCGCGTGGGGCGCGGACACCCGCGGGCAGACCTCCATCCCGTTGGGCCTCACCAACGTCCTGGCCCTCTTCGCAGGATTCGATGCCTCGGCCGCCCTCACCCGGAGTCCCGTGTTCGCTCAGCCCTTGGCTCCCTCGGTGGTCTACGCCCGCTTCGGCGATCAGGCCCGGCTCTCACCCGAGGTCCAGGGTCTCGGACCGATGACTTTCCAGTGGTTCGCCAACGACCAGGCCATCGAAGGACAAACCCATTCGACGCTGACATTGGAACCGGTCTCGCCGGCGCTGCAAGCCTCCTACACGCTGAGGGTCTCGAACCCGTGGCAGACGGTCTTCTGCCCGCCTATTCGTCTGGTATCCTTCGGCCCGATCGAATTCCGGTGGAACTTCTCTTCAACCGCACCCCCCAAGCTCTGGATCCGCGCACCGGGTCTGTCATCCGTCCGGCTGCAGGAGTCCCTCGACCTCGAAAACTGGTCGCCCTTTCAAACGCTCGCCATCCCTCCCGAAGGCGCCGAATTCGATATCGGTCACCCTCTCGATCGGGATTCATCCTTCTACCGACTACTAACGCCATGAAGACGTGCGGGATCGGTTTACACCTCGTCATCGCCCTCCAAGATGGGATCCGTTGGTGAGCCCTGGGTGCAAAACGGTTCCCATCGACGAACCGGCTTTTTGGAGCAATTGTGCCCGCTCAGCTACGACGCATGAAGCCGACACCCATCGAACTCCTGGCCACAGTCCTGTTTTGTCTGGCGGTCCTTCACACGTTCTCCGTCAAACGGTTCGCCAACTGGGCCCACCACTACCCCAAGGGTTCGGTTCCAGGAACCCTGCTCCATTTCCTGGCTGAAACGGAGGTGGTGTTTGGTCTCTGGGCTGCCGCGCTGTTCTTCGGGATCGCGATTTTCGGTGGTTCCATGCACGAAGCGGTGCACTACATCGATGGCCTGAATTTCACCGAACCGAAGTTCGTGTTCGTGGTCATGGTCATGGCCGCGACCCGACCCGTCGTAACCTTGGCGGAATCCTTGATCCTGATGCTGGCCCGACTGATTCCCCTGCGCGAGGGGTTGTCGTTCTATGTGGCAGCACTCTCCTTCGGCGCGCTACTGGGTTCTTTCATCACGGAACCGGCGGCCATGACCTTGCTAGCCATCCTGCTCAAACACCGTTATTTCGATCGCGGTATCAGTCCCAAACTCGCCTACGCCACCCTCGGTTTGTTGTTCGTCAACATCTCCATCGGCGGTACGTTGACTCACTTCGCCGCACCACCGGTCCTGATGGTGGCATCGAAGTGGAACTGGGACACGAGCTACCTCTTCACCCACTTTGGATGGAGGGCCGCTGCAGCGTGTCTGACGTCCACGTTGCTGGTGAGCTGGACCTTCCGCAACGAGTTGAGCCAAGTGCCCATCCAGAATCGACGGGAAGATCGAATCCCGATCTGGCTCACCCTCACCCATCTCACCTCGCTGGGATGCGTGGTCGCCTTCGCCCATCACCCGGATGTCTTCTTCGGCGTCTTCATGATCTTCCTCGGAGTGGTCTACGCCACCCTACCCTATCAAGATGGTCTGAAGTTCCGGGAAGGTCTTCTGGTCGGATTTTTCCTGGCTGGCTTGGTCACGCTGGGTTCCCTGCAATCCTGGTGGCTCAAACCGCTGATCACGGGAATGGACGGTATCACACTTTATTTCGGTGCCACCGCATTGACGGCCATCACGGACAACGCGGCCCTCACCTACCTCGGTTCTCTCGTGGAAGGCATTAGCGACTCGCTCAAGTATGCCCTCGTCGCCGGAGCGGTGACGGGTGGTGGATTGACAGTGATCGCCAACGCCCCCAATCCCGCCGGTGCCGGTATTCTCCAGAATTCCGAGGCGTTCAAGGAAACCGGCATCAGCCCAATGGGTCTGCTGCTTGGAGCCCTGCCGCCCACCGTGGTGGCGATTGTGTTCTTCTGGTTCGTCGGACGACCCTGAACTCATCGGGGTGGCAGACCGAAAGAAGCTTTCGGCTATCGCGGCTGCCAGGGTTGGATCCATGCTGCGGCCGTCTCGCCCTTGCGGTAGGGATTGGCGATCTTCTTCGACGATTGGACCACGGCCCGCACGTAGAGTTCGTCGCCACGGGCGCTGTATTCGGCCCGGTTTCCCTCCACGACGGAGAAGGTCTCGCCGATTTGGTCGCTATAGCGCTGAGTGGCCCGGACCGGCTCGCCCTTGGCTGATAACACTGGAGACCGGCTCGCATCGAAGCCCCGTCGGGTGCCCATGAAACGGATGGTGTAAGTCACACCCGGCTCGGCTTCCACCTCGATGCGCATCGTGTTGCCCGTTCGCTGAATCTGCCGCAAGGAAACGCCGCTGCTGGAATAGAAATCACCCGCCTCCATCGCGAGGACGATCGAAGCCGGCTCCAACCGTTCAGAACGCACCACCACCCAACCACGGCCGTTGTTACTCTTGCCGACCCTGCGGCTATGGTAGTGATGGGAGTCATCGACCGCCAAACCGTACATGGGCGGCAGATCCAGCTTGCCGATCCGCCAAGCGAGGATGATGTCCCACATCCGCTCCGTGCCCGCATGGGTCGTGTCCCCCTCGTTGTGCGTGGATGGATGCCCATTGTAGACCTCGAAAAAGCGCTCCCCCTTCACTTGCATCAGGTCTTCAGCGGTGATCCCCCATCCAAAATTCGGATGGTTGATGTGCGGGAACATGGGCTGGCCGGTCTGGCGGCGCTGATCCAAAACGGCGTTCACCCCGCGCTGCATCACATCGAGCACATTGGTGCCACCCTGCGCCGAGATCTTCTTGCGGAGATTGGTGGCGTTGATGTGCACCGGAAACGACAAGTGACCGCTGGTGATTTCCTCGGAGGGAATCATCAGGAACCGACCGGGTTCTTCGAGCAGGCCGCGGAACTCCGCCAGCGTCTTCAACCGATACTGGTTGGTGCCGTGATGATCACGTCGCATCAGCCAATCGGCCCCAAAGCGGCGTTGGTTCTTCTCGAGGGCCTCGGGAAAATGGTGCTTTGCTGACTCTGTCACCCACTGCTCACCCTCCAACATCCGATTGTGATCCGACAGGGCCAAAAAGTGGTAACCGTGTTCCTTGTACCAGGCGGCGATGGACTCCGGGAAATCGTCGCCGTCACTCCAGAGCGAATGGGTGTGGAGGTTGCCCTTCCACCATCGAGCCTCGTCGGCCGACGCCCTGCAAACCATCCCAAACATGGCCATGACTAAAAACACCCCCAGCCGACGGCCGTTGGTGAGGGACGACAAAGGAATCATCGACGTCACACTGCGGAGGCAGACAACCGCCCGGCAAGCCGGTTTTGATGACTCCTGTCCGTTCGGGAACACCGTGGCACCTCGGGCGCGAAGCCACCCAAAGCCGCTCACCGGGGAAGCACCGGAACCGACGGGGCATGCTGCGAGCAACGGGTTTGTGGACAGATTTCGATTTTGCAATAAGCCTCTTTTGGCTCCTTCGAGGTTTTAAAGAAGGGCCTCCTTGAAGGCTTCACCTCCTCAACACCCTTTTTCTATTTGAAGTAACCTTGAATTGACTCAAACCGCACAGCCTGTTGAAACTGGAAAAGTTGAGAAAACATATCCAATGCAGCCAAGGCGTTTGTATCAGCATCGGCTTCGCAATACGCGTGAATTCGTTTGATAAAAGCATGATTAACTTTTGCCGTTGCATCATATCGAGCTTGAATTTGCTCAGCACACTGTCCAATACCACCTCCCGTGTCCTCAAAAAAAATTGTTAACAGTTGTAGCGAAAGAACTCGAAAAAGGGTCTCTTCGGAATCAGAAAAAGGAAGATGAAAGCGAGCCATGGGGCGAAACCAGTCTAGATGCGGGCAACCACTAGCTCCCATAATCATGCCAAAAAGCGAGCGCAAGCCCTCTTGTGTCGCGCACTTTTTGACATAAGTGCGCTCTGGCATCATAACCGAAACAGTCGCAGGTGTGTATGAAAGTGTGTTTTTAGAATCTTCTACAATCCGATCTAAATTTCGAGCAACTGGACATTGAGGTGAGGTTGTCTTATTTAATGGGCAGTGTGGACACTGATTAAAGTCAAGGGCGGTCCACGGTTTTACTGGAGTATCCTTTGTATTTATGAAGCGAAAATCTTTATCAAATTCAAGCTCGTATTTCCAACTGCTACCATCTGTAAAAGCAAAGTGATAGGTAATTTTACGGCTTGTCATATGACTCGTTTAGCTGAGAGGGATAATTTCGGCTAAATACTTTCTACCAAGCACCTCATGGTTTATTGATAAGAAATTGCTTTTGAGGCTCTGTAATCCAGAGAGCTAGTTTTCCTGAAGGGGGTTATCGGTGGAAGAGAACAGCCATCGCAGGCCCCTGTCAACGACGTATTTAGGCAATCCAACCACCAATCGAAAGGATGCAACGACCACCACGTCTCTGGGGAATGCACCGCAGGTGTTTGGAGGCCTTTGCTAGCCACGCCAAGGCGAGCATGGAACGGGAAAGGCGAACTTGCTTTGTCACCGAGGGATCCACTGATCCGGCGGAGAGCAACCTTCCGCCCGAAAAGCGCTGAACGATCCGAAATACGCTGAGTAAGTAGCAACCGAGCGTCTACTGGGGGACCTCCACCGACGCGGCGTGTTGCCGGCGGCGAATGACCGCCCAGGGATTTTGGGGCTGGTCCATCGGATCGACGTACCGGTCCAGGTCGCGCAGGGCAATGGCCCGGTAGCCATTGTCCTTGAGCCAGTGCATGTACTCGCGGAACCGCTCGAGCGGCGTGTTCACCCAAGGGTGCTCGCGGTCGGGAACGCCGTGGAACTGGAGGATGGCGATGCGACCACCCCGCCCCTGCTCCGCCGCCCGCCGGAAGTTCTCCAGCGTCCAGGTTGGCCGGGCATCGCCGGTCGTGGGGATGAGGAGCGGATGATCCCATTCCGGTTCGTAGGCCACGCCACGGCCCGTTTCGTAGGCGAACTCCGGCTGGGCACCCCGGCGAGCCCAGCGGAAACCCATCTCCTGAAGCAACGGAATCGCCCGGGGATGGATGGCATTACCCGGGTAGGCGAAGCTGATCGGCTTGGGAATGCCGTGCTGCAGGCATAACTCGTCGATGTGGGTCAGTTCCTCGCGCAATCGGCCGAGCATGTCGGGGCCGATGCCCACATGGCTGCGGGTATGGTTGCCCACCTCGAAGCCATCGCGGTGCAACTCGGCAATTTGCTGCCACGTCATGTAGTCGGCCTTGTTGGTCAGGAAGCTGAAGCCCTCGGTGATGAAGAAGCTCGCCCCGAAACCCAATTCCTTGAGCAACGGACGCACGTTGCCATGCAGCGAGGCGACCGAGTCATCGAAGGTCAGCACCACGAGCTTGTCGGGGATGGGTTGCCGGCGGCGGATCTCCGGCAATG
>CAMATE010000074.1 GCA_945861075.1 Akkermansia muciniphila | reverse complement strand
CCAGGGCCGCTTCGCCGAAGGTGGCGACGGCGGGATCGTGGTCGTTGCTGTTGGCAAAGTAGCCCACTTGCGTGCCGTCGCTGCCGCCGGTCCAAGCCTTGGTGACGGCCTCTTTGCCATCGATGTACATGGTGACGGTGGCATCGACCACAGTCTTCGGATCATACACCACCACGACGTGAGTCCACTTGCCGAGCACGTAGGGCACGCCGCTCAAGATATCGAGGCCCGAGCTGCTGCCGGCCCCGCGGAACATGCGGAAGTTCCAGCCGACTCCTTCGCCGCCGGCGTAATCGGCGTTGGGCTTGCGCTGAAAGAACACCCATCCCTGTCGGTCAACGCCGGAATAGGCGAAGCGGTTGTTGATGGGGCATTGGCCGTTCGCGGTCTGATCGCTCGTCGGATAGAACCACGCTTCCACCGTGAACGGTTTGTCGTTCTTGGGGTTCAGGGCGGCGTTCCAGGGAATCTCGGTGCGTGAGGTGAAATCGAAGAATGCGGCACGTCCGGCATCACCGGCGATGGCACCCGGCATGGTGTGCACCCGACCCAGGTTTTGGGAGGCGACAACACCGGTCGCGAGGCCGGAGTTTAGGTTGTTGGTGCCGCGGACTGTGCTGTCGCCCAGGCGATAGAAGGCCGCAGGGTTGTCGGCCAAGACTGATTTGGCGTAGTCGGAGGCGGTGGCCATGCAGGGCAGGGCGGCCAGACCGAGAGCCGCGAAGCTCGCACGATGGCGAAGTATGAGTTGTTTCATGACGATCAGCTCTTAGGATTCCAGTCGGGGCTGAACCAAGGAAGTGTTTTGTTGGTCGTGACGGGTTTGTTTCCATAAAGGCACCACCATTTTTAGGCAGGCTCTAAACCAACAAACCTGTTCCATGGTTTGAATTTTTGGTCGCGATGTCGGTCTTCGAGTTCCTATGCTCGGGGATCCACCGAGCCCGCAGTTTCGGAGGACCGATGGGTCGGTTCCTCTGGTGGCTGCCGATCAACAACCTATGAGATCCATACGAATGGCCCTGTTATCAGTGGCCTTAACCTTGGCGGTCAGCGCCCAAACCCTGCTCCAACTCCAGCCTGGCGACCATGTGGCGATCGTCGGGGGTGGTATCGCAGACCGGATGCAGCACTCCGGCTATTTTGAAACGTTGGTCCAAGATCGTTTTCCCGACCACCGATTGGTTTTCCGCAATCTGGCTGCGGCGGGCGACGAGGTGGCCAATCGGCACCGTTCTGAGAATTTCGGTTCTCCGGACGACTGGCTGACCCGGGTGAAGTCCGATGTGATCATCGCATTCTTCGGCTACAACGAGTCCTTCAAGGGGCAGGAAGGGTTGCCGAAGTTCAAGGCCGACCTGGATGCCTGGGTGAAACACGTGCGCGGCGGTAATTACTCCGGCAAGGGGGCTCCGCGGGTGGCGCTGGTTTCGCCGGCGGCCAATGAGAAGCACACGGACGCCAATTTCCCGGACCGCTCCGTCAACAATGCCAACTTGCGCCTCTATTCCGCAGCCATTGCGGAGGTGGCCAAGGACAATGGCATTGCCTTCGCTGATGCTTTCGAGCCGTCCTTGCGTTTGATGGCGGCCGCATCCGCCAAGGGGCGTTCGCTGACCATCAACGGTTTCCTCCTGAGCGACGAGGGCGACAAGGTTTTGGCTCCTGCCATCTTCAGTGGCCTGATCGGCGGCAAGGTGCCGACCGGTGACATGGAAAAGCTCCGCCGGGCGGTGAACGAGAAGAACTGGCAGTGGCACCAACGCTACCGCACGGTCGATGGCTACAATGTGTACGGCGGCCGTTCGACCTTGGCCTATCAGCCGGGCAAGGGAGGCTTTGTCGGCGATCGCAATGCGCCAGCCCCCTATGTCTCCAACTACAAGGTCATGCAGGAGGAGATGTCGCAGCGCGACGTGCTGACAGCCAACCGCGACCAGCGTGTCTGGGCCGTGGCCCGGGACGGCGACCTCAAGGTGGATGACTCCAACCTGCCGGCGGTGACTCCGGTGGAGTCCAACAAACCCGGAGCCAACGCCGACAAGAGCCAGGTCTATATCGACGGTCAGGAAGCCATCGGCAAGATGACGGTCCACTCCGGCATGCAGGTGAATCTCTTCGCCGACGAGAAACGTTTCCCCAATTTGGTGAACCCGGTCCAGATGGCTTGGGATACCCGCGGTCGCCTGTGGGTGGCCGTTTGGCCCAATTACCCGGAGCGCACCCCGACCAGCAAGGTGGGTGACAAGCTGCTCATTTACGAAGACACCAACGGCGACGGCAAGGCCGACAAAGAAACGGTGTTCATGGACGACCTGAACTGCCCCACCGGCTTCCAGTTCTACAAGGATGGCATCCTGCTCATGCAGGCCCCGGATCTCTGGTGGATCCGCGATACCAACAATGACAGCAAGGCCGACACCAAGGAGCGCATCCTCATGGGCATGGATTCGGCGGATTCGCACCATACGGCCAACGCCATTTGCTTGGACCCGGGTGGCTCGATTTACTTGAGCGACGGCGTGTTTCATCGCACTCAGGTTGAGACGGGCGAGGGCGCCCTGCGCAACACCGACGGCGCGATCTACCGCTTCGAACCCCGGACCCACCAGTTCGAGACTTACGTGGCCTACGGCTTCGCCAACCCCCACGGACGTGTGTTCGATGGCTGGGGCAATGACTTCATCACCGACGCCACTGGCAACGCCAACTACTTTGGCCCCGCCTTCAGCGGCCGTATCGATTATCCCAACAAGCACTCCGGCATGAAGGAGTTCTGGAACCGGCCGTCTCGCCCGTGCCCGGGCACCGGCATCCTCACCAGCCGGCATTTTCCCGAGGAGTTCCAGGGCAACTTCCTGAACTTGAACGTGATCTCCTTCCAAGGCGTGTTCCGGGTCAAGGTGACCGAAGACGGCTCGGGCCTGAAAGGTGAGACCCTCGAGAACTTGATCTCCTCGACCGATCCGAACTTCCGCCCCATTTGCATCAGCACGGGCCCGGATGGCGCGATTTACTTCGCCGATTGGCATCAGTCGATCATCGGTCACATGCAGCACCATTTGCGCGATCCGAACCGGGGTCACCAGTACGGCCGCGTTTACCGCATCACCTACAAGGGACGCCCGCTGCTGAAGCCGGCCAAGATCGAGGGGCAATCCATTGCCGCCCTCTTGGAGTTGCTCAAGGAACCGGAAAACCAAACCCGCGAGCTGGCCAAGATCGAGTTGGGCAAGCGCGACACCACCAAGGTCATCGCGGGCGTGCGTCAATGGGCGGCTGGTTTGGATGCCAAGGATCCGAACTACGAGCACCACATGATGGAAGCCTTGTGGGTCCATCAATGGCACAACGTGGTCGATGCCGACCGCCTGACCCGGATGCTGAATTCACCCGAGGCCAATGCCCGCGCCGCCGCCGGCCGCGTGCTTTGCTACTGGCGCGATCGCGTTCCCAATGCCCTGTCGCTCTTCGCCAAGCTGGCCGACGACGAGAGCCCGCGCGTCCGCTTGGAGGCTGTCCGCGGTGCGAGCTTCTTCCGCTCGGCCGAGGCTGCCGAAGTGGCTTTGGCCATCCTCAAGAAACCGCTGGATTACTACTTGGACTACACCCTCAAGGAGACCCTCCGCCAGTTGGAGCCTCAATGGCGCAAGGCCATCGCCGACGGACGTCCGCTGGCCCAGAACAATCCGGCTGGCCTGCAGCACTTGCTCAAGTCGCTCAGCACCGCGGAAATCCTGAAGCTGCCACGGGTCGAGCCTGTGCTGGCTGACTTGTTGGGTCGCGCCGGAGTGCCGGATGCCGAACGGGGCGTGGCCCTCAACGATTTGGCGACGCTGCGAAAGGTCTCGCGTTCGACGTTGCTCCTGAGCTTGCTGGAGAAGCCTGAATCCCGCGCGGACGAGGCTCTTTCGAGCTTGGCCCGTTTGTTGCCCGGTCAGCCGGTCGACGAGTTGAAGGCGCAGCGGGCACGTTTGACCCAACTGGGAACGAAGAGCGCTCATGCGATCACCCGGGCCGCTGCCTGGGCTTCGCTGGCCATGGTGGAAGGTTCGTTTGATGCCCTCTGGCAGACGGCCTCCGTCAAGCCTTCCACCCTCTCGGATTTGTTGGCTGGCATTCCGCTGATCAGCGATCCGGATTTCCGAGCCAAGGCCTATGGTACGGTTTACCCGGTGGTTTCCGGTCGATCCGCATTGGTGGCAGATGCTTCCAAGAAGGGTGGAGCCCGCTACGTGCGCATCGAGTTGCCGCGTCGCGGAACCTTGACCTTGGCCGAAGTGGAAGTCTGGTCGGCTGGCCAGAATATTGCGCGCAGCGGCAAAGCCACTCAATCGACCACGTCCAATTCGGGCGAGGCTTCTCATGCCATTGATGGCAACACCGATGGCTCCTTCGCCTCCGGATCGCAGACCCATTCCGCGGAGAATGACCGCAACCCTTGGTGGGAAGTGGACCTTGGTTCGGAGCAATCGGTCGAGGCCGTTTCGGTCTGGAACCGCACCGAAGGGGATCTGAGTCAGCGTTTGAACGGATTCACACTCACCTTGTTGGATGCCGCTCGTCAGGAGGTCGCCTCTCAAAAGGGGGTGCCTGCTCCGGCTCGGAATGTCCGCATCCCGGTGTCGGTGGATGGAACCGGCGGTATGCGCCGTGTGGCCATGCGCGCCTTGCTGAGCATGAATGAGAAGCCCGAAGAGGTGTTCAATCTGCTTGCTGACCTCATCGTCAAGGGCGACAGCGTTCCCGCGGCGGCCCAAGGACTGCGTCAGTTGCCCCGGACCTCCTGGAATGCCGCTTCAGCCGGCGCGGCCGCCACCGCCTTGGTGGGTTGGGCCTCCAGGGTTCCCACTGAATCCCGCACGGATATCAGCTATGTGGACGCGCTTCAGACGGCCTCAGATCTCGCAGGTATGATGCCGGGGAGCACATCGTCGGCCTTGCGTGCTTCTCTCAAGCAGCTGCGGGTGTCGGTGTTCGTGATCCGCACGGTGCGCGAGCAAATGCGCTACGACGTGCCGCGTCTGGTCGTGGAGGCGGGCAAGCCCTTCGAGATCGTTCTCGAGAACGACGACTTCATGCCCCACAACTTGGTGATTGTGAAACCGGGAGCCCGTGAGGCGGTGGGTGCGGCCGCGGACGTCATGGCGCCGGGCGCGCTGGACCGTGAAGGTCGGGCCTACGTTCCAGGTCTTCCGGGCGTGGTGGGAGCCACTCGTTTGGTGGAATCGGGTAGCCGTGCCACCTTGAAGCTGACGGCACCCTCACAGACCGGTGATTACGAGTACGTTTGTACGTTCCCGGGTCACTGGCCGGTGATGTGGGGACGCTTGGTGGTGACCACCGATGTGGACGACTACCTGGCCAAGCATCCGATCGCTCCGGCGGCCGGTGGGACTCACGCTCACGAGGAAGGGAAGTAATCCCAGACTCGATCCAGGGCCGGGAACCGTCACAGGTTCCCGGCCTTTTTGCTGATGACTTTGTACTACGAGAAAAAAAGTGAAATCCGGACTTCGGTCGAGGCGCTTTATCGCTTCCATCAGAACCCGGCCAACTTGCATCGCATCAATCCACCGGGTGTGTGGGTCGCGGAGCTCCGGATGCCGAAGGAGTGGAAGTCGGGAGCCAGACTGGGAGTCCGCGTGAGCATCCTCGGAATCCTGACTCAGGATTGGGAGGTCTCATTGGAGGAGGTGTCTCCGCCGTGCCGTCTGGTCGATGTGGCCCTTCGCGGGCCCTATTCCCAGTGGCGCCACATCCATTCATTCCAGGAGGTGGGGCCGAAGGTGGCGTTGTTGACCGACCGTGTGGAATACCTGCCGCCTTGGGGACGCTGGGGGCTGCTGTTGGACCGGTGGGTGTTCCGTCCCCAGTTGGCCCTCTTGTTCGCCTGGCGGCACCGGCAAACAAAACGAATCTTGGAGGGGGGTTCGCGAGACGGCACGCCGGTGAAGGGGTCGCCAGGCCAGCATGGAGCCCAACGCGGACCGGCATCGGGTGCGGCCAGGTCGTGATGGCCTACTCGTTGCCTTCCGGAAAGCGGAAGGCTACGTCGGTGAAGGTCGAACCCTTGATGGTGATGCCGATCACCTTGCCGGTGAAATTTGTGGCGGTTTTCAACCACTCGGCGCGCGCCTCGAATTGGCTGGTGTCGCCGATTTTCTCTCCGGTGGCCGCATTGGCCACGGGCAGTAGTTCGAGGGTCCGGGTCTGATTGGAAACCGTTGTTTCCAAGCTCAGGTGAGGAGCCATAACCCGGACGAAGGATTCCATGTGTCCATCGAGGATGTAGCAGGTGAGCAAGCCCGTTTCGGCGGTTCGGACCAGTTCCAAATGGAAGGCCTCCTGGCCGAGGACGATCGCCGTGCCGCCATGGGGCGCCCGGTGTTGGTGCTTGTGGGCACCCTCTGTTGCATGGCCGTCGTCCTTTCCACCGCATCCGGAGAACAGGGCGGACAGGGTGATAGCCAGGATGGGCAGGGTGCGGCGGACGGACTGGGTGGCGTTCATGGTGGTTCGGAAGAGCGTCAGAGCTTCTGTGTCCTTCGACGATAGAATCGGGTGGAAGGCGGGTTGGTAAAGGAATCTTCCCAACGCAACGACGAGCCCAGGGGAGCGATGGCGGTCACGGCAGTCCAGGGGCCCGCGAGGTTTGTCGCGGATTCGAGGATCACTGAGGCTTCACCGAGTCGATCCGTCTCCACCGGGAGTTCAAAAACCAGACTAGGGAGGAGGCCGGTCCCCGGATGAAGTTTCAGGCGAGGTCGGTTGGATGGATTGCGCGGGTCGGTTCCCGAGAGGAACTCCGCGACATTGGGCTCACCGTCCTGATCGGGATCGGCTTCGGGTTGGAGCACCCCATCCGG
The DNA here is from genome assembly GCA_945861075.1 of Akkermansia muciniphila. GTDB lineage: Bacteria > Verrucomicrobiota > Verrucomicrobiia > Limisphaerales > UBA9464 > SXXZ01. Next base: position 6,524 of record CAMATE010000074.1, on the reverse strand, counting down.
AGTACCGCCGGGCCACTGGTCCTGAACCCATTGCTGCCAGAGAGGTGGGGGTGGCGGGAGGGCGGGCAAGGGTTCCACGGCGAAGAGCACCGGTACGGATTCCCCCATCAAGACGATCTCGGATCCCAACGGTCGAGCGCTGGGTTGGAAGACCAATTCGTAAAGTCCGGCCGTGGTGAACCCCACGTTGTAGTGGTCATGGCCGTTGACTAGGGGTTCGAGGCGATCCGAGGCGTCGAGTCCGTCCCTCGAATTGATGCGCAAATCCAAACCACCCGCAGCATCCGCCTGCCAGATGAACACGTGGCCGGGCCCATGGACGGATTTCAACTGCAGGTTCAATCGCCCGTCGAAGCGGTCACGGGGAAATCCTTCGGCAGAGAACCCGAGGTAGATCAGCGCCGGATCCTGGCTTTGAGGGAGGATCCACAGCGGGGAGCCCTCGGGGCCGAAGGTTTCAAATCCGCCGGGAATGGACACCATGGCCTGTTCGGCGACCACCAGCACCGTATTGGTGGCCGGGTGGTTGATGGCGCGATCAGCATCGCGGATTTGCACGGTGATCGGGACCTCAGATCCACCCAGGAAGACTGTCCGGATGTCGACGTGCTGTCGGGTGAAGATGATGCGGTTGGTCAGCGACGCGGGAAGGCCCGAAGCCAGGAGGGTGTGTCCTGCCAGAAGCGTGGCCAACGAGAGTAAGGTGGAACGTAGCCTCATGGAGTCCGGTGATTTGGAGGTCAATCCGGGGGGCGAGCGATGTTTTCACCGCGATCCACGCGGGCTTTTAATAACGACGCCGAAATGGAGGAAACGTGGCCGCAGGCCATGAGTTGGTTGGCCCGGCCGTTGTCGTGCCGCGGCGAAGCCGAGCCGCTGCCATGGCGGTCGGGTTGGATGTCGGCCAACACCGCATCCCAGCCCCCTTGGACCCAATTCCGAGAATGGGTGTGGTCGCTCGACAGGCTGGCTTCCTTGTCTGAGGCCACCTCAAAGAGCGTGGTGGTGTCGGTGGGGTTTTTCAGGGTGTCCATCCGCCGGAAGGATTCGGTGACGCTGCCGAAAGGGCTCACCAAGTCCACCATCACATATTCATTGGGGATGTAGCTGGAAGCCTGATGGGTCAGACGGGCCTTGCGCAGGGGGTCTGAAGGGCAGGCTCGAATGGCGTCCACATTGCCCACATAGGGACGCAGGGTGAAGATCCAGGATCGGTTGGTCGCGGAGGTTCCATGGGTGGTTTCCGGGAAGTATCCGCCATGGTCGTCGGCATACATTTGGATTCCCAGGCCGAGTTGGTGCAGCCCTGAAAGGCAGGATGCCGCCCGAGCCTTTGCTTGTGCCTTGGCCAAGGCCGGCAAGAGCAAGCCCGCCAAAATCGCGATGATGGCGATGACCACCAACAGCTCAATCAAGGTGAACGCCCGCCGATCATCATGGGACCTCAAGAGTTGCAAACCAATTGCAACTAACCAGTCCATCGTCCCCCCCGCAAACAAAAACCCCACCCCACCCGAAGAAACCCAATAGAGTGACAGGTTCAAAGTAAGTGGCCTCGACCGATAGACTGGTTTGAATCCAATAGGGTGACAGGTTCAAAGTGGTGGGTGGGGGCGTTCGAGCTTCCGGCCAGGCGTGGGGATGGCTATTTTTGGCGGTGTTCCCCGCAGCTCGGGGGTGTTAAAGAATTTCCATGAGCCAACCTTCCCGCCGATTCATCACCACGACCGAGGCCCTGAAAGAGGATTTCAAGGGGCGGACCAACTATTGGCTGTGCCGTCCGGAGATTGCCGATGCCAAGGATTTGCAGTTGTGCCGGGCGGTGTTGCCGGCCGGGGAAGGCCATCCCTTCCACACCCATCCGGAATTGGAGGAAATCATCTACGTTTTGGAAGGGCAGGTGGAGCAGTGGGTGGAAACCGAGAAGCGTCTGCTCCAACCGGGTGAGGTGGCTCACATCCCAGCCGGAGTGGTGCATGCCACTTTCAATCCCACGGGGGCCGACGCCGTGATTCTGGCGATCTTGTCGCCGGCCCAAGCAAAGGGGCCGTTCATGGTCGACGTCAGTGGTGAGGAACCGTGGAAATCACTGCGTCCGAAGGCTTGAGAGGCGATTGAGGCGGCAACAGGGTGATTTGTGGCGCAGGTCGCTGGGTCAAGGGGTTGGTCTGGAACTCGGAGGCTTCGATGTACTGCCGCCACGAGCGCATGTCTTCGAGAGCATTCAACAGGTCGAGTCGCAGGTGAATGGTCGGGTATTGCTTCAGGTTGGTGGTGGCCAGATTGAACAAAGCGACGGCCGGTCGGAGTCTGCCTTTCTGGAGGTGCACAAAGGCTCCGGCCCATTGGATGAGTCCCTTGTAGAAGGCGTAATTGGCCCCGGTTTTGCCGTCAGCCAGCCAGAGTTCTTCAAGGACATCATGGGCTTCGAAGTAGAGCCCATGGTTGAAGCACCGAAAGAAGCCCAGGTAGTGCCGGGGCAGTCCCCCTGTGTTCGGAGCGTCGGAATCCAGGTCTGCCAGGAGCGCGGCGATGCGGGGGCTTTTGTGGCTCACGGGAGAAACTCAGGGAGAAACGGTCAGGGGACCATTGAACCGCGTCAGCGAAAGGACCTCGGTCTTGGCATAATGAGGACCATGACGGACCCCGCGGGGTGATTGCAGGATTGAACCGGGACCAAAGGTTTGCCCGTCCTCGACCCATTCCCCGGAAATCACGCACACCCATTCGTCCGCCATGGGATGGATGTGGGCGGGCACCGTGATGCCCGAGTGGAACTTTCGCAGAACGGTGACTCCGCCAGTGGCCGCATCCCGTTCGAGGATTGCCAACTCGACTCCCGGATAGGGGCCAGGAACCCAGGTCATCCCTTCCAGCGTTTGTGCGATTGGAAACATGCCGGGCCAATGTGAGGTCCTTCGTTGAGAGTGCCAAGAGGCTTGCCCATGGACTTTTAAATTTCAGCATGGGTCGATGCTTTCCAAGTGGGCTCACTCCACCGACGATCAGCCGTAATAGAGCCCCGGATGAATTCGGATCCAAAGAACCCCACCCTGCGATTTTGCGACTCAGCGACTCCGCGTCGCCGATCGGCGCTTTGGGATGCTAGGGTGGCTCGAGGTCTCCGCTTCGTTGCCGCTGGGGTAGGTTTGATATTGGTTTGGCTCGTTTTTTTCATGGCCATGGAAGCCATTCCCGCGTTGTTTGCGAGACTGGGCGGTCTTGGAACATCGACCCCGATTTCTTCACGGTGGAAACTGATTTCGTTGGCGTGGGCATCCTTTAAGGTGGTGACGATTGCCCTGACAGTGGCCATTCCCATTGCCATCCCCGCGGCGCTGTATGTTTCACAAGTCGCCCCGGTACGTTGGCGGGTTTGGCTGAAGCCGACCTTGGAACTGATGCAGGGAGTTCCCACGGTGGTCTTGGGTTTCCTTGCCTTGTGGGTTCTGGCGCCTGCCCTCCAACGAACCTTCGGAGCGCCGTTTTTGCTGAATGGCATGGTGGCCGGTGTGGCGGTGGGTTTGGCCATCGTGCCGGTGATGTTTTCGTTGGTGGAGGATGCACTGAGTGCCGTGCCACGAGAATGGGTTCGGGCTGCCTTGGCTTTGGGGGCGACTCCATGGGAGGCCGTTCGCCGCGTGGTGTGGCCGGCCGCTGCTTCCGGCATTGGGGCGGCGGTGTTGTTGGGGATGTCCCAGGCTTTGGGTGAAACCATGATCGTGATGATGGTGAGCGGAAACGCGACGCTTCCGGGGTGGAGCCTTTGGGATCCGGTGCGAACCGTGCCGGTGGAATTGGCGCTGGAGTTGGTGGGGACTGCTCGGGGAAGCCAGCGCTATTCTGAGTTGTTCCTGATGGGGTTTGTGTTGTTGGGCTTGAGTGTGGCTCTTCAGGGTTTGGCCCGGATGATCCGAATTCGCAATGCTCGACAACGAGGGGAGGTGGCCTCGTGAACCGCGGTTTTCCGGATTGGATTTTTCGTCGTCTGACCGGGGTTGTCGCCTGGGCTTTGTTCGCTTCGGTGCTGAGTTTGGTTTTGGGCCTTTTGCTGGCCCCTGTGCCGGTTTTCTTGAGCGGGTGGGATGGGCAGGAAGGTGGGGGCCCTCAAGCTTTGGATCACCCAGGCAAGCGTCTCTCGCTGCTCCTTTTAGGCACGGCGATACGAACACTCCTCATGTCCTTGGCTGCGATTCCAGCGGGGATACTCACAGCGGTGTATCTGGCCGAGTACGCTCCGTCCGGAGCCAGGGCCACACGGATCCTGCGATGGCTGGTGCATGGGCTGGCAGGGGTTCCCAGTGTGATTTTCGGTCTCTTGGGTTTGGGTTTCTGGATCAGTGTTGTGGGTGTCGGGTTGGATCGGATGGTTGGAGACTCGGCGGCACCGGTCTGGGGACGGCCGGGTTTGTTATGGGCTTCCCTGACCCTGGCCATGATGACGTTGCCCGTGTTGGTGGTTTCCACCGAGCAGGCGCTGCGGTCGGTGCCGCAGGAATTGCGTTGGGCGGCCATGGCCTTGGGTGCGACTCGGCTGCAAGTGGTGATGCGGATTCTTCTGCCGAATGCGTGGGTGGGAATCGCGAGTGGAGTGGTTCTGACAGTCGGAAGAGCCTTCGGTGAAGTCGTGCCGTTGTTGTTCACCGGGGCCGTGGCGGAGACGCAGCGGTCACTGGCATTGGATGAACCCTTCGTGGACCTGGCACATCAGGTCTTTGTCTTGGGCACTCGGTCGCAGGAACATTCATCCAGCCGGCCTCTCTTGCTCACCTGCGTCTGGGTTCTCGTTTTCCTTTCCTTGTTGTTTCATGCTGCTGCCGCGTTCTTGCGATCCTGGATCCTCCGGGCGGAGCAAGACCGCCCCTGACGCCGTGACTTCCGAATCCTCGCCCAACCCAGCGCGCATCGAGATCCAGGACCTGTCCTTCTGGTACGGATCCACCCAGGTGCTGCGGTCGGTTTCGATGGTCGTTCCGGAGCGGCAAATCACGGCGTTGATTGGTCCGAGCGGTTGTGGAAAATCCACGTTGCTGGGTTGCCTGAACCGGATGAATGACTTGATTCCCGGGGTCCGCCAGAGCGGGGTGTGCCGGGTGGGAGGTGTTGATGTTCAGGACCCCGGAGTGGACGTCACTCAACTGCGTCGTCGCGTGGGGATGGTTTTTCAGAAAGCGATCCCGTTCCCGCAGTCGGTTTTTGACAATGTGGCCTTTGGTTTGCGCATCGGAGGCTGTTCCGGTTCTGAGTTGGAAGACCGAGTGGCTTCGGTGCTTCAGCGGACCGGGTTGTGGGATGAGGTTCGGGACGGTTTGAACGGGAACGCACTCGGGCTTTCGGAGGGGCAGCGGCAGCGCTTGTGCATCGCACGTGCCTTGGCTGTTGATCCAGTCGTGTTGCTGCTGGACGAGCCGGCTTGTGCCTTGGATCCGATCGCTGTTGGTCGCATCGAGGATTTGATCCGCGATTTGCGTCAGGACCATACCATCCTCTTGGCCACCCACCAATTGCAGCAGGCCGCGCGATTGTCCGATCAGACGGCCTTTCTCCAGGCGGGTGAATTGGTGGAGATGGACTCTACCGAGCGGGTGTTTTCTCAGCCGCGGGATCCCCGCACCGAAGACTATGTGACGGGTCGCTTTCGATGATCTCGGGAGGTTTTTCGGGGAATCGACAACTCCAACGTTTGCAAAAAGGGCGTCACCCGGCCCAATAGCGCTCAGTGACACCATTGGAGGCAGAGATCACGCGGCTCAAGGACCAGTTGCTCCGCATGGCGAGCATGGCTGAAAGCTTGGTCGTCCGGGCGGTCCGGGCCTTGGTGGATCGGGACGACGAACTCGCGCGCAGCGTGACCGCCGGAGACGATCCGTTGGATGAGTTGGAAAAGGCCTTGGATGCCGCGGTGATCATCTTGTTGACTAAGGCTCCGTTGGCGGGCCAATTGCGCTTGATCACCGCCGTGCTGAAGATCACCCGCGATTTGGAGCGCATTGGCGATGAATCCACCACCATCGCCCGACGGGCTCTGAAATTGGGGCGCGAACCGCAACTCAAGCCCTACCAGGACATCCCCAAGATGTGTCAGATGGCCACTGAGATGCTGCGGGATGCGCTGGACGCCTTTGTTCATGGAGACACGGTCAAGGCGCGGGCGGTCATTCCTCGCGACAAGGCGGTCGACGAATTGAACCGATCGCTGCACCGGGAATTGACCGGTTTCATGACGGAGGATCCGGCGACCATCGGTCGATGCCTGCACCTCATGACCATTAGCAAGGCGTTGGAGCGGATCGCCGACCACGCCAAGAACATCGCTGAGGAATCCGTGTACTTGTATGAGGCGCGGGACATACGTCATGCCAGCAACGAAATGGATTCGGAGGGTTGAGTCGGCGAATTGGGCTGCCTCGGCCGACTTGCTCCGAACAAATCCTGCAACGTTGACCGGGCGGATTCCTGTCCCTAGGCTGGCAACGCTGTCATCGGAACGCGGGCCCTGACGTGACTTCAGTCGGGGCTTTTTG
>CAMATE010000073.1 GCA_945861075.1 Akkermansia muciniphila | reverse complement strand
AGCGCGGCCGGGGGAAGGATTGTCTCCATGAGTCGGGCCTCGGAATTGAAGCGGAACATCGCCGGGCCGTATTCGTCGCTCACCCAATAGCCGCCGTCAGCGGTCAGCACCAGACCCTCTGCGTCCAGAGACCGCCGGCCGCCACCGATGGAACTCGCCGGGGCCTGGGGCACCACCGGGGCGTTGGTATTGGCGGCATCAAATCCCGTGTAGGGAAGCCCCTCGCTGCCGTAGCGGAACAAGACCGTCGCGGTGTTGGTGAAGGTGATTTGTCCTTGAGCGACCGGACTATCGCCGTAGTAAGGCGAGATGACGAAGTCGTACATCTCGAGGCGAGGACGGTAGTCGGTGGCACCATCGCCGAATCCGCGATCCGGTAGGCCCACGATGCGGCCGGAGATCCGGCCCGCGGTGTAAACCAGCGAATTGGTATCGATGGCCATAGCAGAGAAGCCGCCGAGGGTGTCCTGCCGGCCGTCGCCGGCCTTGTCGAAGGTGGCAGCCGGCACACGGCCGACGCCCACCAGGCCCTTGTTGACGAATCCGGCGAACTGTCCGAACGCCAATGTCGCAGAGGCCGCGAGAATCGGTATTGATAAAATGGTTCTGGGTAACATTGCCTCCACAGTAACCGGTCGGAGGTTACGGAAGGGTTGGACCGTTGTTAAGCTTGGGTGAACTACATCCCAGGCACGCCTCCATCCCAGGCTCGCAATGCTAGGTTTCGCGCGCCCTCAGTAGGTCGCTGTAGGGAGCGACGTTGGCTCTGGCCCTCCGTGCAAATTCGAGCAGGAATGAATTTTGTCCCTCACCGCCGAGCCCATGCCATAGATTCTCAAAAGTTTGAAGCAACAGGTCTCGATGGATGGGCTTTGTTCGATTACTAGATTGGGGGGATGCTACCCCTCACACCGCCATTTCATCACGCTCAGCTATGATTCTGTGCCGATGCTTCCCGATAATAGCAGGGCTCCTCCTGTTGACCTATAAGCTTCCAGCCGCCGAGCCCGGAGTCCGGCGTGGTTCACTGGTAATTGTCGGCGGTGGGGAACGGCCAGGTCCCATTCAACAGCGGTTCCTCCGGCTTGCCGGCGGACCTACAGGCGCCCGCGTTGCAGTGATTCCATTGGCGAGCAGCGATCCAGAGGCTGCTGGGGAGAGCCAGACGGCGGAATTTCGCTCGTTCGGAGCCACCAATACCGTCGTCCTCCGCTTCAGCCGGGAACAGGCGATGGACCCGGCGACGTCGCGTCTTCTAGACGGCACTACCGGCGTCTTCTTCACCGGCGGCGACCAAGCCCGCCTCGCCACGTTCATCGTGGGTACCCCGCTGGCCGAGCGCCTTCACCAGTTGTATGATCAAGAGGGCGCGGTGATCGGTGGTACCAGCGCCGGCGCGGCGATCATGAGTCGAATCATGATCACCGGCGACCAGCGCGGCGAACCGGACCGCAAGGACGACTTTGCGGTGATCCGCCGTGGTGCGACGCTCACCTCGACTGGCTTGGGATTTGTCACCAACGCCATCGTGGACCAGCACTTCATCGCCCGCCGCCGAGAGAACCGACTTCTTGGCCTCGTGCTGGAGAATCCCGCGCTGCTCGGCGTCGGCATTGATGAATCGACGGCGCTGGTGGTCACTTCGGAAGGCCGTTGGGAAGTGGTCGGCGATGGCAGTGTGATGGTCTTCGACGCCCGCGGATCCATGGTGGCTGAAACGGCCCCAAGGCAGAACCTTGGCGCGCGCGACCTGCGGCTGCACCTGCTTCTTCCCGGTGATTCGTTTGATCCCGCCGCTTCCCGATGAGTTCTCGGGAGGTTTGACGGTCCGGTCGGTCGGTTCAGTGTCCCCTGAAAGCGGCCTCGCTTGGCGAAATGTCACTTGCCAGTTCAGGAGATCGCCCCGACCCGCGACATGGGCCGCGCTGACGGGGCGAGGCGCAAATGGCCCTGAGGCGACCGAACTTCCTCGCGGTGTTGAATCTCAGGCTCCCCGATTTGCAGGATCAAAAATATCCCAAACGATCAGGCCGCTTTTTCTGAGAAACGCTCGAAGCGGTTCGAGAGGATAAAAAAGGTCGGCGCCCACAGTCCGACAAAGATGCCAAATCGTTCACCGTGTGCCTGGGTGTCGATCGACTGACCCCCTGTGAGAAACCAGATGGCGATCGAGCCGATAATAGAGGCGAAACCCAGGACGAAGCAGAGTTTGCTGAGAAGTTGGTACTGAGTGGGTTTCATATCTGTAAGACCAACTCTTCGAGAAGGGATCAGATTGCGCAATGGATCATCTCTGAATTAGCTAGGCATTTGGTCGTGCTGGGGGCAGGAAAAGTCTCATGCCGCAGTAGGGTGTGTTGATGCGACCCCATTGATCTGAACTCTGTCTGAGCCAAAAAGAAACCTGGGTTCAAGATCGTCGTTCGCGATGGCCCAGGTGGTGCCGCAAAACGGCCGCTGCTCAGAAGGCCAATTCCTCGATTACGCGCCGTTTCGGAACCCAATGACCTCAAACCCACCGACCTGCCGGAAGTGGTCATCAAAGGCTGCGACCCGCTTCACTCCCAAGCGCCGCATCACGACGAATGAAATCGCATCACAGAAGGGATAGGACTTGTCTGCGTGCTGCCGCAGCAACTGGATGGCTTCCCGGTGGTCGGCGTCGGTGACCTCAGCGAAATGGAGCAGCGGATTTTCCCAGAAATCGGCGATGACTTTCTCCCGCACCGCCACTGAACGGGCGAACGTTGCGTGGATTTCTGCGAACACGAAGGTCGTGCTGACAAAGTGCGTCCGCTCCTGGAAGAGGGCAGCGAGACAGTCGCGCGCCCGGGCATGATGGCTCTGGCGGGGATCGCGGAAGGCAATCCAGAACGACGAATCGAGGAACACCCGGTGGCTGTGCATCAGCGTCCTGCCTCCGGTTCAGCCAACACCCACTTCCCTCGCTTCTTCAGATACTTCTTAGGAGTTCCGTAAAGGTAATGGTCGTGATTGATGGCGGCGTCTTCCGGTAATACCGGCCCGGCATCCGACGGTGTTGGCTCCAGCATGGGGTTGGCGGTCCACGCGGTCTCAGGCACCCGCATCTTGTCGTCGATGCAGCCACGGATCACCGCCGCCATCGTTTCACCCCGGCGCGCTGCCTCGGTCGCAATGAAACCGTGCTCGGCCCGGGTCAGATAAATCTGGGTTCGGACCATTCCCTGGGTCTCGTTGATCTCGAAGTTGGGCGCGAAGACATCGCGGAGCACATCCGGCGGAGAGGGTGCGCTCGAATACTTCAACGGCTTCTTCATAGACAGAATATACATCGTGACACATTGACATTGCAAGTGCTGATCCAAGCGAACCTCAAACCCAGGAGGTAAACGCATTCGGGTTGAACAGCGCTCGCCCGAGTTCTCGTCTCTCGGTTCGTTTCCGGTGCCGGCCTAGGAGAGCCAATCAGGGTCCGTCGACGTTTTTTCCCCGAGGAAACGGATTGTTGCTTCGTTTGTGGTGGTGGATTTCAGGGGGCTGCGCACCCTGTTGGTGTCGGTTTTAAAGCCACTAGGTCCTGTTCATGATGAAGCCCATTGTGTCGCCTCCGAACCCTTCCGTCGCCGTGATCGGCGGCGGGCCGGCGGGTTTACGGGCTGCGGAAGTCGCGGCATTGGCGGGGTTGCGGGTAACGCTGTACGAGGCCAAACCCTCCGTCGGCCGGAAGTTTCTGGTGGCCGGAAAGGGCGGTCTCAACATGACGCACGGAGAAGCCCTAGACCGCTTCCAGACGCGTTACGCCGGACCTGGGCAACCGTCCGGTTTTTGGCCGAGACTGCTCGGCGACTTTGATCCCGGAGCGCTGCGGCAATGGGCCGCAGGACTGGGCGTGGAAACCTTCCAGGCCACCACGGGCCGGGTTTATCCCGTGGAGATGAAGGCCGCTCCGTTGCTGCGTCGCTGGGTGGCCCGCTTGCGTGGACTCGGAGTGACCTTTGAGATGAATCACCGCCTTGTGGCCTTGAAGCCTTTAGTAGGGGTGTCGGATCAAAAGGGGGAATCCGAGGCCGTCGGTGGATCGGGTGCTAGAGCGAGTGGTTTCCAATTGGGTTTTGCCCATGGTGCCACGGCCACGACCGATGCGGTCATCTTGGCTCTGGGAGGTGGGTCGTGGCCCGAAACAGGATCTGACGGAGCTTGGGTCGGCTTGTTACAGTCGCTCGGTCTCGCCGTGCATCCGCTGGCTCCGGCGAACTGCGGTTGGGAACACGATTGGCCGGCCCAAGTGTTGGCTCGGGCTGAAGGCAAGCCTCTGAAGAACATTCAGGTGCGCGCCGGTGACACACTCGCAGTCGGCGAACTGCTCATCACGCGCTACGGACTGGAAGGCGGCGCCCTTTACCAACTCGGTGCCGCCTTGCGTGCGATGTCGGAACCCGCCATCGCCATCGACTTCAAGCCCACCTTCAGCGTTGAGCAGTTGGTGGCCAAGATGGAGTCGGCGCGACGCAATTTCCTCAATGAGGCCCTCGTCCGGTGGCGCATTGGTGACGCTGCGCACGCCCTCTTGTCGGACCGTCCTTGGACCGACGCCGTTTCGCTGGCGCGCGCCGTGAAGCAGTGCGTCATCCCGCTGAAGGGTCCGCGTCCTTTGGCTGAAGCCATTTCTTCGGCGGGCGGTGTCGGTTGGGCGGAAATCGACGATCGACTGATGGTTCGACGGTTTCCCGGCCTATTCGTCGCTGGCGAGATGGTCGACTGGGAAGCGCCCACCGGTGGGTACCTGATGCAGGGCTGCTTCGCGATGGGAACCCATGCGGCTCGGTCGGTTGTGGAGTGGCTGGGTCAATGCGGTTGAATGCTGCACTTGGGCGATGTGCCTGGAATCTACAGACAAAGGACCATTGGAAACGGGTGTTGTTAGGGCAGAGCGGTCTGCGCGAATTCCTATCCGTTGTCATTCGTCACGTTCTGCTCATGCTTCGTCCCGCCCTCCATGAGAATCCCTGAATTGCCCAGCGGTCTTCAGCTAACCAAGGCCCTCTGTGGATTCATTTTGTTCTTCACTGGGATTGGCATGGCCGAGTCTCGGGGTGATCGAGATTTCGCCGCGCTTCAGGCCGACGCCCAGAAGTCCTTTCAAGAGGGCGTGACCCCCTTCGTCAAAACCTACTGCATTCGCTGCCACGGTCAGGATCAGCAGAAAGGGGGCATCAATTTTCAGCCCGCGCTCAGCCATCCTGGGGATGCGACCATCGCCAAACGGTGGAAGCAGGCGGCTGCCAACGTGAAGGCCCACGACATGCCGCCGGCCAATACCAAGAAACAGCCAACCGACACCGAACGGCAGGCGTTTCTGGATGGGATCGACCGGATCAAGTTCCTCAGCCGGAAGGATCCCGGGCTGTTCGTGATTCGACGCCTCACCAAGGTCGAGTATGGGAATACGCTGCACGATCTCTTTGGCGTGGATCCGGCGATCGCGCAGGAGTTGCCGGACGAGGTGATTGGGGAAGGGTACTTGAACACGTTGTCGCCCCTTCAAACCGAGCAGTATCTGAGCATCGCCAATGAGGTGTTGGATCGAATCTTGCCCGTAGGTGGAAAGACTCCGAATTCTGCGCAACGGCGTTGGTTGGGGCAGGCACCTCGGAGCGAGGCCGATTCGAGCACGGCCGCGAAAACCGTGGCCGCGTCGCTGGCTCGAAAAGCCTTCCGACGCCCCCCGTCCGAGGCCGAGTTGGATGTACTCTTGGAGGTGTTCGACCTGGGGCGCACGAACGGTCTGCCCTACTACGACGCGCTACGTCTGATGGCCAAGGCGGTTCTGGTGTCACCGCAGTTCCTCTTCATCACTCCGCATGGTGAGGGGCAGCCCGTCGGTGGGATTGTCCGCTTGGATGATCATCAACTGGCGTCGCGATTGTCGTATTTGCTGTGGGCCACCATGCCCGACGCCGAATTGTCCGCTCTGGCCGATCGCGGGAAACTTCATGAACCGGCCGTTCTCAGGTCTCAGGTGAAGCGCTTGCTCAAAGACCCGCGGTCTCGGGCTTTGTTCGACGGTTTTGGTGCGCAGTGGCTGGGGCTGGCGAGCTTGGAAGGCAAGGCGTTTGACACTGCGAAGTTTCCGCAAATGAACGCCGAGATGCGTTTGGCCATGTACGAGGAGGCACGCTTGTTTTTCGAAAGCATCGTGCGCGAAAACCGGAGCGTCGTGCGGTTCGTGGATTCGGATTACACGTTCCTCAACAGAACCCTCGCTCCGATCTATGGGTTGGAAAACACCATCACCGGGTCGCGGATGCGCCGGGTGAAGCTGACGAATCCCAATCGAGGCGGAATCCTCGGAATGCCCGGTGTTCTGGCGACGACCTCCTTTCCCAACCGCACCAGTCCGGTCAAACGCGGCGTTTGGGTGTTGGAGCAGGTGCTGGGTGAGAAAGTGCCGCCGGCCCCACCGAATGTCCCCACCTTGGAAAAGCAGGATCAGAAAACGATCGCCCAGCTGACCTTGCGACAACGGACCGAGCTTCACCGAACCGAAGCCGTGTGTGCCAACTGCCACAAGATCCTCGATCCCATCGGCTTTGGACTGGAGAACTTCGATGCCATTGGACGATGGCGCGATCGCGACGACACGGGCGGGGCCATTGAAGCGGCCGGTGAACTCCCCGGAGGGAAACGCTTCAGAGCGCCCAAAGATCTCAAAGCCCTCATCGCCGCTCGTCCGGATGACCTGGCCCGGAATTTTACGGAGAAATTTCTGGCCTACGCCTTGTGCCGTCAGTTGGAAGGCTATGACGAGGTGGTGGTGGATCAACTGGTGGAAGCCACCGCCAAAGAAGGCTATCATTTGCAGACACTCATCACGGAAATCGCCACCAGTTATCCGTTCACGCACCGAAGGGTCCAAGAATCCACCGCTTCCGCCTCGCATGAAAAGTAACCACCTGATGGATCGCCGCACGTGCCTGAAAGGCATCGGGGCTTCGCTCGCCCTACCACTCTTGGATGTCATGGGCTGGGCTGAATCCGCCAAGGGCAAGGCGGACAAACCGCCGGTCCGACTCGGGTTCATGTACATGCCCCATGGGGTTATCATGGAGCAGTTCTGGCCGAAGAGTCCGGAGAGTTTCCTCAGCTCGCCGCCGCCCGCCTTGGCATCGCTGCGGCCCGTGTTGAACCAGTGCCTGATGATGAAGGGCATCTCCGGAGTGCCGATCGCGCCCTTCAACGGGGCTCCCCATGCGCTGGAGTTGTCCACCTGGCTCACCGCAGCGCTGCCCGATGCAAAACAGCGGGATGTCATCAACATTGCCATTTCGGCCGACCAGATCGCGGCGAATTTCGTGGGCGGCTTTACGGCGTTGCCGTCCCTGGAATTGGCCACGATGCCGCAGACGCACAAGGAGAACCAAGAAGGCCTGAACGAGGGGTACTATTCTCACTGCAGTTTTCGTTCGGCCACTCAGGCCGTGCCAGCCGAGATCAATCCGCGGAATGTTCTCAATCGGCTCTTCGGGAAGGCCAAGAAAACGGGAAACTCCGGCAAGGTGGATCCTCTGGATCGGCAAATGCTGGATCTGGTTCTCGGCGGAGCCAAGGACTTGCGCCGCAGGTTACCCCGGGACGACCAGCACAAGCTCGACGAGTATTTGGACAGCGTCCGCAGCGTCGAACGCCGCATCGCGGCCATCGAGTACCGCCAGAAGGAAGCCGCTTTGGAGGCGGCGGGTGTGAGTGTGAGCAAACGGCTGGCATCGGATTCACCGCCCATCGCGATCAAGATTCCTGAGGGGGACAAGCGCAGCGAATACATGGAGGTGATGTGTGACTTGAACGTCCTGGCCTTCCAGACCGATACGACTCGCGTCAGCACCTACATCGGCTCCACGCCCAACGGGGTTTCTTACCCGGAACTGGGGTTCAACGACGAACACCACTCTCAAACGCACCACAACAACGAAGCCGACAAGCTCGGCAAGGTGGCGGCGATCACCGCCTTCAACATCGCCCAGTTCGCCCGGATGGTGCAAAGGATGCACCAACTGCGGGAAGGCGATGGCACGCTGCTCGACAACTGCATCATGATGTGGGGTTCTGGACTCGAAGACGGCAATGTGCACGCTCGGGAAAACCTGCCGTTCATTCTCGCCGGAAAGGGCGGGGGATCGATCAACACCGGACGCTTCCTGAGCGGCGTCAAAGGCAATCAGGGAGATTTGCTGACCACGCTGCTGGCCTGTGCCGGCATCCCGCTGGACCGACCGGTGGGCATTGCCACGAAGCAAATCCGAGAAATCAGGAACTCCATTTGAATCGCAGGTCCCAGCTTTGGCCGACCTGCGAAAGGGTTCGCTGGCCGATGGTGGATGGATTCCGATCGGCATACGTCGAGAGTGTTTTCTGTGGATTTGGGTAAGGCGCCGCTTTACCGGCTCGCAGATTATAAGAACTCTCGGCGCGAAGTTTCCCACAAGACCATGACTGCGATGAGACGTTTTCTGGACGGAGTTGCGATGTCAGTTTGGATGATCGCGTTTACCGGGATTTCGGTGATCCCAGCCCTGGCCTCTGCTCCGCCGCGGCATGCCCTCTCGATGGAAACGCCGGAGTGGCCTCGCAGCTACCGGCTTCATGTCGAGTTCACGGAAAAAACCGGGGGTGTGGTTCGATGGGGCAAGGAATGGAGTCTTCCTCTCCGCGGAGCGGTTGCTCAGGACGTCGCGGTGGAGCATCCCGCAGAGGGGCCGCCGATTCTCCGTGTTTGGAGCGATGGCGCGCTGATTCGAGGTCCGGAAGAGGTTCCGGCACTAAGCACTGGCGGTGGTTTTGATTTCCCATCCGCGGGCATTGCCTTTGGGAAGGATGTGACGGCTCGGGTGCAGTTTCAGGCCCAGGGATCGGGCACACTCTTCGCCGTTTGTTCTCCCCATGGAAAATGGGAGCCCGGTTCCAAGGCGCTGTTCATACGGGACGGCCATTTGGTGTATGACATCGGTTGGGAGGGAGCCTTGAGCGGCGGCCCTCGGGTGGATGATGGCAAACCCCATGTGGCCATTCTCAGCGTGTTTTCCGGGAGAGCACGAATTTGGCTCGATGGCCGCAAGATCGCGGACCGGGCGGATTTTTCGAAGCCGGATCCCACCGGTCACATTCTCAAGGTGGGCCGAGCCACTCCCGACTTCGCTGGCAACTTGAGCCGCGGTCGCGTGGAAAGCCTGAGACTGTGGCGGCGCGGATTCTCGGAAACCGAAGTCGGAGCCTTGCAGGATCCGGCCGGATCGACCGCGGGCACTGCTGATTTCGTCCACCAACCGGGCTATGCCGCCGATCGTCCTGTCATCGAACCCGCCAATGGAGTGGCCGTGCGCCATGCTTGGGTGCAGCCATTGGAAACGACCGACCATGCGGCGGTGGTGGCCGGTTGGAATGATCGCACTCTGGCCGAGGGCAAGGCCCTCTACGACTCGCTGTGCGTCGCCTGTCACGGGACTCGGGAGACACCGGGATCACTTCCGACCGCGCTGCGCTTCGCCGAAGGTGTGTTCAAGAATGGTTCCGATCCGGAGTCCATGTTCCACACTTTGACCTACGGCTATGGGCAGATGGTGCCGCAGAACCAATACACGACGGCCCAGAAGTACAGCGTGATCCAGTATATCCGGGAAACCTTCCTGCGGCCGCACAATCCCAGTCAGTTCGTCGCCGTGACTCCGGCCGTGCTTGCGACACTGCCCAAGGGGCTCACACGGGCTCCGGTCGAGCAGGAAGATCGAACGCCCGCGCCGTATCTTCGGATGGATTTCGGCCCAGCGCTCTTTTGGACCTTCCAAGTCGAACCCGGAAACATCGCCCAAAAAGGCATCGCCATTCGTCTGGACGAGGGGCCCGGTGGCGTTAGCAAAGGACGGGCTTGGATGGTCTACGATGAAGACACGCTGCGGGTAGCCGCGGCGACGACCGGTGAATTCGTGGATTGGAAAGGTATCGCCTTTGATGGCAGCCACGGCACTCACACTGGACTCATTGGCCAACGGCATTTCGTCAATCCAGTCGCTCCGGGAGTCGCATCTCCCGACGGTGACTGGACCGACCGCCGCCTGCTCGGGAAGGACGGGCGTCGCTACGGCCCCTTGCCTCGGGAATGGGCTCGGTACGACGGGCTCTACTTGCATGGGAAAACGGTGGTCATTGCTGCCACTGTCGGTGGCACGCGGGTGCTCGAGTCGCCGGGCTGGCTCGATTACGGCACCACGCCGGTTTTCACCCGCACCCTGAATCTGGGGAAATCGGGCCCACCGATCCGACTGAGGGTAGCCCCAGAGACGGTCTCGGTCGCGCTGTCGGGTGATGGGGCCCTCACAAAACAATCCGGCTTTTGGGTCGCCGAATTGCCACCTGCTGCCAAGACCCGGATTTGTATTTCGAGGGCCGACCCAGCGTCTCTGGCCGCGCTGATACCGACCCTGCGCGGACCGATGGATTTGGAGCCCTTCACCCACGGTGGCCCGAAGCGGTGGGACGAAGAAATCGAGACCCGGTCGCAGCCTGGGAAAACCGAGGGCCCGTTCATTGCCGACGACTTTCCGCTGCCGGTGGAAAACCCGTGGCACAGTTGGATGCGACCGGGTGGCTTCGATTTCACTCCCGATGGCCGCGCCGCCATGATGGGCACTTGGAACGGCGATGTCTGGCGGGTAGAAGGCCTGACCGATCCAGCACCGGCGACCTTGCGGTGGAAACGAATTGTGAGCGGTCTGTTCCAACCACTGGGAGTCAAATATCGCGGTCAGGATCTCTTCATCACCTGCCGTGATCAAATCGCTCGACTCCAGGATCTGAACGGCGACGGGGAGATCGATTTCATCGGCAATTTCAACAACGACCACCAAGTCACCGAGCACTTCCACGAATTCGCCATGGGTTTACAAACTGATGAGGCGGGCAACTTGTATTATGCCAAGTCCGGTCGCCACGCCTTGGATTCGGTGGTGCCGCACCACGGAACATTGCTCCGGGTGCGGGCCGATGGTCTCCAGACGGATATCTTGGCTACCGGCTTCCGGGCAGCCAACGGAGTGTGTCTCAATCCGGACGGGAGTTTTTTCGTGACCGATCAGGAAGGTTTTTGGACTCCGAAAAACCGGATCAATCGGGTGAAGGTGGGGGGCTTCTACGGCAACATGTTCGGCTACACGAGTGTGACCAACACCGCTGACTCGGCCATGGAACCGCCCATGGTTTGGATCACCAACCAGAAGGATCGCAGTCCGGCGGAACTGGTGTGGGTGCCAAAGGGAGCCTGGGGTTCGTTGGGCGGATCGCTCTTGAATCTCAGCTATGGCACCGGCCGCGTGTTCATCGTGCCGCATTCCCAGCGCAATGCGCCGTCACAGGGGGCGGTTTGTGAATTGCCCATGCCGGCCTTTGCCACGGGGATCATGCGCGGCCGCTTTGGATCGGACGGGGCTTTGTACACGTGCGGGATGTTCGCTTGGGCGGGCAATGCAACAGGTCCGGGAGGGTTCCACCGCATTCGTCGCGCGGACACGCCGGCTTATCTGCCGGTGGCCATCGAGCCGGGAAAAGGAACGCTGTCGGTGCGCCTGAGCGATCCAGTGGATCCCGAGGCCATCCGAACCGAAGCCTTCGCTTTCAAGGTTTGGTCGCTCAAGAGATCGGCCGGTTATGGTTCGGACCATCACGGAGAACACGCCTTGAACATACGGGGAGTTCGTCTCGAGGCCGATCGCCGCACGGTGATCTTGGATATTCCGGACTTGGCTCCGACCCATTGCTACGAATTGAAAATGCGACTGGCCGCGCCGGGTGGGGATACGGTGGAGAGAGTGCTGCATGGTACCCTGAACGATTTGGGTGGCTCCTGATGCCATTGAAGATCCAGACACCCAATTTTGAAAAACCGGTGATCCACAGTGGACCGCCGAGCGATCGCCAGTTTTCAATACGTCCATCCCTCCTATGAAAACGCAGTTAAGCCAATCCCGACGTCATTTCCTCCGAGGTGCAGCAGCGGCCGGAGCGGGAATGCTCCTGACGCCACTGGCTATGCATGCAGCCCGCTCGCGACCGGCCTCGGAACGGATCACGGTGGGAATGATTGGCATCGGCGCCATGGGGCGCCCCCATCTCGATCGGTTGTTGGGGTTCGAGGATGTTCAGGTGGTGGCGGTTTGCGATGTGGAGAAAACCCGACGGGAAACAGCGCGTGCCCAGGTGGAAAAGCGCTACGCGGCGCGGCAAAAAGACGGGGTCTTCAAAGGTTGCGATGCCTACACTGATTTTCGCGATCTGATGGCCCGCAAGGACATCGATGCCGTGGTCGTGGCCACACCGGATCACATGCATGTGATCATCGCTTTGGCGGCCGCCCGGTCGGGTAAGGACATTTATTGCGAGAAACCCCTGACTCAAAACATCCACGAAGGACGTCTGTTGGTGGATGCGGTGAAAAAGCACCACATCATCTTCCAGACCGGAAGCCAGCAACGCAGTGAGTTCAATGACCGGTTCCGCAAGGCCGTGGAGTTCATCTGGAATGGGCGGATTGGCCGCATCAAGACGATCCACGTGGGCGTGGGCGCTCCGGCGGTGGCGTGCGATCTTCCGGATCAGCCCACACCCACCGATGTGGATTGGGATCTGTGGCTGGGCCCAGCCCCGTCGCGCGGCTACAACGAGATCTTGTGCCCCAAGGGAATGCACCGGCACTACCCGCTCTTCCGCAGTTACCGTGAGTTTGCCGGTGGGGCCTTGGCCGACATGGGGGCGCACCATTTTGACATCGCGCAATGGGCCATGGGCATGGACGCCAGCGGCCCTACGCTCATCACGCCACCGGCGGGAGACGCCGTCACCGGACTCAAGTTCACTTATGCGAACGGCGTGGAACTCTTCCATGGTGGGAAGAGCGGCTGCACCTTTGAGGGGACCGAGGGAACCCTTTATGTGGATCGCGGTGTCCTGGAGAGCAGTCGGCCGGAGATTTTGAGCGTACCTTTGTCAGCCACTGACAAACGGGTCTACCCCTCGAGCCAGCACATGAGGAACTGGTTGGACTGCGTGCGAGAACGGCGTCAGGCCATTTGTCCGGCCGAAGTCGGGCATCGAACGGCCTCGGTCTGCCACCTGGCGAACATCGGCTACCAATTGCGCCGCCCACTGCATTGGGATCCGGTGAAGGAGCAGTTCCGCAAAGATCCAGAGGCCAACCAACTGGTCTCACGCAAGCCGCGGGCGCCGTGGTCTTACTCGATGTCCTGAACCCATTGTCGGCATCAGGAGCCACCATGGGGCATCGCCTGGTGTGGAAGGATGATCCTCGCTCGGCGTTGATCACGGATAGGAGGAGTGGATCTGCCGCCCATCCGTGCTGCCTCACTCAGGGAGCCCGGCCTTCTTCGACATCCATGAGATCGAAGAACACTTGGATGTCGTCCCGGTGAGCCAATCCGGCGTCTGCTTTTT
>CAMATE010000072.1 GCA_945861075.1 Akkermansia muciniphila | reverse complement strand
AAGGCCACCGCCCTGCCCTGCCAAGGCAACAATTCACTCATGCGCCCTTTCCTGGCGCGACTCGGGTTTAGGCCAACACAGGCCCAGAACCGGGTGTTGCGGGAGATCCGCGAAGACATGGGCGGGACAGTGCCCATGCGCCGACTGCTCCAGGGCGACGTGGGCTCGGGCAAGACGCTGGTGGCGGCCGCGGCTGCGCTCATGGCGCTCGAAAGCGGGTATTCGGCCGTGGTGATGGCCCCGACCGAAATCCTGGCCCAGCAGCTTCACGCCAACTTCCGGCGATGGCTCGAACCGTTGCAAATCCCCGTTCATCTTTGGACCGCCAGCGTGAAGTCGCGCTCCGAACCCGGCTTAAATCTCGGCCTCAGCGACGTGGGCCTCACCGTGGGCACCCACGCCCTCATCGAATCGGGCTTCCTGCCCGAGCGCCTCGGACTGGTCATCATCGACGAGCAACACCGCTTCGGCGTGGCGCAGCGCGAGCGGCTTCTGCGCAAGGGCCGCTATCCGCACCTGCTGGTGATGACCGCCACGCCCATTCCCCGCACCCTCGGGCTGACCTTGTACGGCGACCTCGACATTAGCGTACTCGATGAAAAGCCCCCGGGCCGCGGCAAGATCCGGACGCACCTGCGGACCCCCGACGCACTTCCCAAGGTCTGGGCTTTTCTCCGTCGGGAAATCGAGCACGGGCATCAAGCGTACATCGTGTATCCGCGCATCCTCGACAATGGCGAGGAGGACGCCAAATCGGTCGAGACCGAGTACCCCCGGATCTGCAAGGCCCTGGAACCCCAGGTCGTCGGCAAACTCCACGGCCGGATGCCGCCCGAGGAAAAGGAGCGCGTGCTATCGGAATTCCGCGCCGGCCGAATCCAAGCTTTGGTCGCCACTTCGGTCATCGAGGTGGGCATCGACGTGCCGCAAGCCACGCTCATGCTCATCGAAAACGCCCAACAGTTCGGGCTCGCCCAGTTGCACCAATTGCGCGGGCGGATTGGGCGTGGGGCCGTCGAGAGCCATTGCATCCTGGTCAGCGGCAAGGCGGCGGCAGCATCAACCGCTTCGGCGGGCCCATCCCCTGCCGTCCCACTGGATCCCCGGCTGAAGGCTTTCTCTGAGACCGATGACGGATTCGAATTGGCCGAACTGGATTTCAAACTCCGGGGCGTCGGCGAATTGACGGGCCTAGCCCAGAGCGGGTCCGACCACCTGCGTTTTGGCAGTCTCATCGAAGACCGGCCGCTGGTGGCGTTCGCGCGGCTATTGGTGCGGCACCATTTGCGGAATCCTTCTCGGCAGCCGCAAGCAGGGCATTCTCCGGCTGACCCTGGTGCAGCAAAAGGCTAGTTTCCCGACACGTCATGGAGGCCTCCCACTCACAACGCATCCACGAGGATCCTTGGCGGGTCTTCAAGATCATGGCGGAGTTCGTCGAATCCTTCGACACGCTCTCGCGGCTCCCACCGGCCGTGACTATCTTTGGATCCGCCCGCACCCAACCCGGTGATCTCCATCACGGCATGGCCGAAGCCATCGCTGCGGAACTGGCCCGGGAACGGTTCGCTGTCATCACGGGCGGCGGTCCCGGCATCATGGAGGCCGCCAACAAAGGGGCATCGCAGGCCGAAGGGATCAGCGTGGGGCTGAACATTCTTTTGCCCAAGGAGCAGAAGCCCAACCCGCATTCCAATGTGGCCATCCATTTTCACTACTTCTTCATCCGGAAGGTTGCCTTGGTAAAATACAGCGTGGCCTTCGTCTTCATGCCCGGCGGCTTTGGCACCATCGACGAACTCTTCGAGATCGCCACGCTGATCCAAACCCACCGCATCCCGCGTTTCCCGTTGATCTTGGTCGGCCGTGATTACTGGAAAGGCCTGCTGGACTGGCTGCGTTCCACTCTGGAGGCTCAAGGCATGATCTCCGCTGGCGACCTCGACCTGTTGAAACTGGCCGACTCGCCGGAAGAAGTCCTGCGCATCATCACCGATTACCGGGAAATGGTGGGCATCCCGGAATCGGTGCCGGATGCTTTCCGCTGACTCGTCTAAAACTCACCGTCCGTTCACCTTTTCGACACCGTTTCGACACACTCAACCCCCGACATTACTGCAATGATTTCACTGCAACGACTGGTAGGCGGCGGCGACATCTTCTTCGACCTGCTCGAACAGAGCGCCGGTGAAGCCCACGAAAGCGTCCAGATTTTCGTCAGGAACCTCGCCTCGCCCGACCCCGCTGCTCTGGATCAATTCGCCATCGTGCGTCGCAAGGAAAAGCGCATCACCGAGGAAATCAGCGAACGTCTCACCCAAACTTTCGTCACGCCCCTGGAGCGTGAGGACATCGATGCGCTGGCTCTGGCCCTCTACAAGATTCCGAAGACCTTGGAGAAGTTCGCAGAACGCTTCCAGATCAGCCCCCCAAACCTGCCCAAAAGCGCTTTCCAACGTCAGTCCGAACTCCTTCAGCAAGCCATGGAGACACTGGAGTTGATGGTGCGGGAACTCCGCTCCTCGCCGGATCTGGCGAAGATCAAGGACCAGAACCTCAAGCTCCAATATCTCGAAGGACAGGCCGACAAGCTCATGGTCGAGCGTCTCAAGGACCTCTACAACACGCCGCACGATGCGATTAGCGTGGTGGCGCTGAAAGACCTTTACGACCTCCTCGAGAAGGTCATCGACCGTTGCCGTGATGCCGGAAACATCATCGTGCAAATCGTGCTCAAGAACTCCTGACGCCTTCCCCGTTCCATGACTTTGCTGCTGACGGTGATCCTGGTGGCCCTGGTGTTCGAATACATCAACGGCTTCCACGACACGGCCAACTCCATCGCCACGGTGGTGTCCACCAAGGTGCTGACCCCCCGGC
Organism: Akkermansia muciniphila; assembly: GCA_945861075.1. Lineage (GTDB taxonomy): Bacteria > Verrucomicrobiota > Verrucomicrobiia > Limisphaerales > UBA9464 > SXXZ01. The sequence continues at coordinate 10,771 of CAMATE010000072.1, read as the reverse complement.
TGGCCATCGGCCTGGCAGCCATCACCAACCTCATCGGAGCCCTTTACGGCACCGCGGTGGCCAAGACCATCAGTTCGGGCCTGCTCGACCAGAAACTTATCCCGTCCGACCTTTCTCAGAAGGCGCTCGTGGCCGCGCTGCTGGGGGCCATCATCTGGAACTTGGTCACCTGGTGGTTCGGCCTCCCCTCCAGCTCCAGTCATGCACTCATCGGCGGATTGGTCGGAGGCGGACTCGCGGCGGCCGACAACAATCTCGCCGTGGTGATCTTTTCGAAGGTCAAGGAAGGGATGCCTTGGTACAAATACGACGGACTGCTCTACAAGGTCGTCATCCCCATGTTCTTGTCCCCCGTGATGGGCTTGCTGGTGGGCTTGTTGGTCATGACCTTGCTTTACCTGCTGCTGCGCTCGTGGACGCCTCGCTGGGTGACTCGCGTCTTCGGCAAGGCCCAGTTGGCCAGCGCCGCCTACATGGGCTTCAGCCACGGCAGCAACGATGCGCAAAAGACCATGGGCATCATCGCCTTGGCGTTGGTCGGTGCCGATAAATCAGGTCTGCTCAAGGATCTCCCCGAATGGTCCAACTTCTTGGCTCATCCCATGGTGAATGATGGCAGCGGCCAAGAAGGCATCGCCACCTGGATCAAGATCACCTGCGCGCTGGTCATGGCTTCAGGCACGGCCGCCGGAGGCTGGAAGATCATCAAGACCATGGGGCACAAGATGGTGAAGCTCCAACCGGTGCATGGATTTGCGGCCGAAACCACTGCCGCCACGGTGTTGAGTGTTGCCGGCCACTTCGGGATGCCGGTTTCCACCACTCATGCGATTACCACCAGCATCATGGGTGTGGGCTGCGCCAAACGCTTCAGCGCCCTCAACCTGAGCGTGGTCGAGCGCATCCTCTGGGCCTGGGTGCTGACCCTGCCCGTGACCGCCCTGCTGGCCTACGGCATCCTTCGGATCATCCGGTGATCGGAATTCGCTGATCACATTTCGCTGATCGGGATCTTTTCACCGCGATGACGACAGCGCCCCCAAAAGGGCTCGGCTACTTGGTCATCGCCGGTCGAGGCCGGGGTTTGTGGAACGCAAACACATCGGTTTGATGCCGATGGCCTGACTTGCCGCCCGTGTTGCGCGGCGCACCCAAGGTGGTTTCGAAATGGCTGGCCGCCTTGCCCGTGAGGATTTCTTCGGTGAGGTCGGCCACGCTCTGGAGAATGCGGCTCGGTTGGTAAACGTAGTCGCAAACATTTTCCAACTGGGTGGAACCGGTGAGCACCAGGAACCCGTGCAACCCCGCCTCCACCGCGCCGCGGATGTCCGTCTCCATGGTGTCGCCGATCATGGCCACAGGACCCGAAAAGTTCAGGGCCGATTCCATCAGCTTGCGGCGCGCCCGGTGGAACATGTAGCCATTGGGTTTCCCCAGATAGTAGGCGCGAGAACCCGTGCTGGCCTCCAGGAAAGCGGTGATGGCCCCCGCACCGGGGCGGGTCTTCTCCTCGGACACCGGACACCAATTGTCCGGATTGGTCGCAATGAGTCGGGCGCCCCGTTCGATGCACTCGTGCGCCTTGGCCAATTTCTCGGTAGTCGCAGCCCCTTCTCCCACCACCACGTAATCCGGCCGGATGGCATCATTGGCGATCTTGTAGTCGTGCAGGGCCGTCAAGAGACCTCCCTCACCAATGACAAACACCGAGCAGTTGGGGTGCGTCTCTGCCAGAAAATCCGCCGTGTTCATGGCGGAGGTGTAGAAATGTTTTGGAGACAGCCCGTTCACTCCCAGGTGGCGCAGTCGCACCGTCAGGTCCTCGGCCGTCGGCGCGGAATTATTGGTGAGAAACAGGAACGGTGTCCCTGTGCTCAGCAGCGCATTCACAAATTCCACCGCCCCGGGGATCAACCGGTTTTCGCGGTAGATCACACCGTCCATGTCGATGAGGTAGCCGAATTTCATAGTCTTCCAAAAGATGCAGATTCCGCAGCGTCAGCATGGGGGCGTGCACTGGCACGGGCAAGGATGGTCCGGATGGTCCGGATGGGGCACTCCAAAAGCGGTCCTACCCACCTCATTCCCCCACACCGCACGCGCCGATGCGTCGACAGTGGGTTTCCTCTCCCAGGTTTCCCGTAAAACAAAAACCCGATCCCGCAGAGCCCACCCAAAACCCGGGCAGCAGCGCGATGAGGCCGGAGCAAGCATTGGAGGCGATCATCCAATACCCTCGCGCACCGCGCGAAATTTCATCCTCCCCCGAGCCTCCCTGCGCGCGCAGGACTCATCCCGCGGACCACCACCAGCCACCCGCCCACCGGCGCCAGCCCGACACCCCACAATACCCAGGGCAGCAGCGGGATCGGGCCGGAGCGAGCCTTGGAGGTGAACAGCCAATACCCTCGCGCAAAGCGCGAAAGCTCATCCTTCCCAGAGCCTCCTCAGCGAGCGAAGGCCTGATCCCGCGGAGCTACCGCGAATGCCCATTACCATTCCCCGCCGGGGCGGCTGGGTGAATGTCGAGGTAAGTGTATTCCTTGAGCCCACGCTCGTACTCGTCGAGCAAACGCATGCCCTCGGTGGGCTTGAGCTTGTCACTCTTGATAGCCGCATCCACCTGAGCCTTCATCTGACGCTTCAGCTCCCCTTCTTCGTACTGCACCGAAGTCAGACACTGACTGATCGTATTACCCTCGATCACTTCCTCAATGTAGTAGCCGCAGGGCTCATCGGGCTCGAGGAAGACATGCACCTCGTTCACCCGGCCGAACAAATTGTGCAAATCACCCATGATGTCCTGGTAAGCCCCCATGAGGAAGAAACCCAGGTAGTACGGCTCCTGACCTTGCGGAGTCTCCCGCAATTCATGCAGCGGCAAGGTGTCGCGGACATCGCGCAAATCCACGAACTTGTTGATGCACCCATCGGAATCGCAGGTGATGTCCACCAGCGTCCCCTCGCGCGTCGGACGCTCCAGCAATCGGTGCACCGGCATCACCGGGAACAATTGCCCCAAGGCCCAATGGTCGAGCAACGATTGGAACACCGAGAAATTGCACAGGTACTGGTCACCCAGACTGTCCTCCAATTGCCGGATCTCCTCGGGCACATAGGCCTGCCCGCGGAACGACTGCACGACTTCTTTGGAAATCTCCCAATAAAGCGTCTCGATCTTAGCCTTCTCCGGCAACTCCAGAACCCCGAGGGTGAACATCTGGTGCGCGTCCTCCTTGCGCTCCAGCGCATCATGGAAGGACTCCAGCTTGTTGACCTTTCCGAGGTTGTCCCGGATATCGAGCATCTCCTTCACCAAGCGGTGCTCGTCGGCCCCGTATTGGAATTGGATCTCCTGACGGGTCTTGTCGATCGACCCGAACACCTCCACCACCAGCACCGAGTGATGAGCCACCAGCGCACGGCCCGACTCGCTGACGATGTCCGGATGCGCAACCCCCTCCGCGTTGCAGACATCGGCAATGTAATAGACGATGTCGTTGGTGTACTCCTGAAGCGTGTAATTGGTCGAACTGTCGAAGGCGCTGCGGGATCCGTCGTAGTCCACGCCCAGACCGCCACCAACATCCATGAACTCGATGGGGAAACCCATCTTCTTGAGCTTCGCGTAGAAACGCGCGGCCTCTTGGACGGCCTTCTTCACGGTCAAGATGTCCGGAACCTGAGAGCCGATGTGGAAGTGCAACAGTTTGAAACTTCCCGACAAATTCTCTGAGCGCAGCAGCTCGGCCGCGGCCAGCAACTCCGAAGTGCTCAGGCCAAACTTGGCATTCTCGCCACCGCTCTCGGCCCACTTGCCCGCTCCCTTGCTGAGCAGACGTGCACGGATACCGATCATCGGCTCCACACCGACCTGCTTGGAGACGGTGATGATCTGGCGAAGCTCCTCCAGCTTCTCCACCACCATGATAACCTTCTTGCCCAGCTTGATGCCGGAAAGGGCCAGCTTGATGAAGGCTTGATCCTTGTAGCCGTTGCAAATGATCAGACCACCGGGCTGGTCTTGCAGCGCCATGCCGGCGTACAGCTCGGGCTTCGAGCCGACCTCCAAACCGAAGTTGAAGGCCTTGCCCGCATCGAGGATTTCCTCAACCACCTCGCGCAGTTGATTCACCTTGATGGGAAACACCCCGCGGTAGCTGCCCTTGTACTGAAACTCGGTGATGGAGTTGCGGAAGGCGTTGTTCAGGTGGGCCACCCGGTCCCGCAAGATGTCCTGAAAACGGATGAGCAGTGGGAACTGAAGCTTTCGCTCGCGAGCCTCCTCGATGATGTCCGAAATCTCGATGGCCGCCCCCTTTTCGCGCAGCGGTGTGACCACCACGTTTCCATCGGCGTTCACGTCAAAGTACCCCGCTCCCCAACGGTCGATGTTGTAGAGAGAGCGCGCAGTGGGGATGTCCCACGGGGCGGTGGCGGCAACAGGGACAGATTTCGGTTCGCTCATGAGTGACAACGACGCAAGGCCGGGACTGTAGGAACGAGCGGGGGGGATTCAAGTGACAGGTTGCAAAAAATGTAGAAATCGACGCGTTCCGTTTTCAACAAAAGGACAGCAACCACATTGGGGGCATCCAACGAGGAGCCCATCCCAACCCGCCGTCTCAAGACTTCGCAGGCTTCAGGATACCGCTTCTACTTTGGCTTCCGGCACTTTAGCGGCATGGTGTGCCGGTCATGCGACTGCTGATTGCCATCACCGGAGCCAGCGGGACGATCTACGCCCAGCGCCTGCTGGACCAATTGGATCCCCGTCAACACGAAGTCCATGTCATGCTCAGCCAGTACGCCCCTCAAGTGGTCGAGGCCGAGCAACCCGGCGGACTGCGATTGCCTGAGGGGATCCAGGTCCACAATCACCGCTCCATGAACCTGCCCTTTGCCAGCGGCTCCAACCCGCCGGATGTGATGGTGGTGATTCCCTGCAGTATGGGCACTGTGGGACGCATCGCCCACGGATTGAGCTCCGACGCCATGCTCCGCTGCGCCGACGTGATGCTAAAAGAGCGCCGCAAGCTCATCCTCGTCCCGCGCGAAACGCCCATCTCGCTGGTGCATGTGAAGAACTTCGAACTCCTCCTCCTCGCTGGCGTTCAACTCATTCCTGCCAACCCCCATTACTACAACCGACCCACCACGGTTGAGGGCGTCGCCGACACCGTGGTCGCCCGCGTGCTCGACCACATGGGAATCGCCCACCGCTTGAGCGTGCGCTGGCAGGAAGAAGTCGAATAGTTCTGTGCCCACTGATCGAATGGATTCACTTTTCGCCGTCCCCTACTCCATGATTCATGGACACGGTCCGGGCCACCGAAACGTGCCCAACGTGCCATCTCCAGTGATCGCCTCCGACAATACGCTCCGATGATTTCCCTGCTCTCCAAGTGGGCCTCGTTCGTGAAGTTCAGCCACACGGTGTTCGCCCTCCCCTTCGCGCTGGCCTCCATGATGCTGGCCGCCCGTGACCAACGCGGTTGGCCCGGATGGCGGGTCTTCGTGCTGGTGCTGGCAGCCATGGTCAGCGGGCGCACCTGCGCCATGGCCTTCAACCGGATCGTGGACCGTCGGTTCGATGCCCTGAATCCGCGCACGGCCGGGCGACACCTACCGGCGGGCGCCATCTCGATGACCAGCGCCGTGAGCCTGTGCCTCTTGAGCGGTGCGGGCCTGGTGGCCGCCAGCTGGGCGCTCAACCCCCTGTGCTTTGCCCTGTCGCCGGTGGCGCTGTTCTTCGTCTGCTTTTATTCGCTGACCAAGCGGTTCACCGACTTCACCCATGTCTGGCTGGGCATCGCTTTGGCCATCGCCCCGATCGGGGCCTGGTTGGCGGTCAAAGGCGGCGTGGAATTTCTCCCGATGATCGACGGCAAACTGAAGCTCAGCCACAGCGCTTTCGTGCCGTTGGTCATGGCCCTGTCGGTGCTGTTGTGGCTCTTCGGTTTCGACATCATCTACGCCACCCAAGACTACGAATTCGACCGCCGTCAGGGACTGCGCTCGTTGGTAGTGCGCTGGGGACCCAAGAATGCCCTGGGCGTCGCTTTCATCGCCCACCTGCTGCTGTGGATCCTCCTGGCCATCTTCGGAGCCTTGGCCGCCTTCCGACTGGCCTACTGGCTGGGTCTGGTGGTCATCGGCGTGTTGCTATTGGCCGAGCATCTGCTCGCCCGCCGCCGGGACACCGCTTCCATCAATGTCGCGTTCTTCAAGCTCAACGGAACCATCAGCACCTTGTTCCTTGGGCTGGTCGCCGTGGAGGTGATGTTTCCGTGGTTCCGACTGCAATGGGCCGACGGTCTCTTCCGCTGAATGGCGCAGGCAACCAAGCCCCGCCTTGAACGTCATCGACGCATTACAGAAAACTTATCGAACCGACTCCCGGCCCAGCAGGTGCTCTTGCAGGAACTGGATGGTGCTCAGGAACTGGAAGTCCGCATTCGGCTTCTTGGCGAAACCGTGTCCTTCGTCTTTGGCCATCAAGTAGGCACACGTCTGCCCCTTGGCACGCACCGCTTGGACCATTTGTTCGGCCTCGCTCAAGGGCACCCTGGGGTCGTTCTTGCCTTGAACCACGAAGAGCGGCACCCGGATCCGGTCGACCTGATTGAGCGGAGAAATCTTTTCCAGATGGGCCCGCATCCGGGGATCGCGCTCGTCCCCGTATTCCACCCGCCGCAAATCCCGACGGTATTCCTGAGTGTTGGTGAGGAAGGTGACGAAGTTGGAAATGCCGACGACGTCCACGCCGCACCGCAACCGATCGCTGAAATGCACCAAAGACGCCAATGTCATGTAGCCGCCGTAGCTGCCCCCCATCACGGAGACGCGGGCCGGATCCAGTCCTGAATCAGTCCCGATCCAATCGAGGAATGCGCCGATGTCCTTCACCGAATCCTCGCGCAAGTATCCGTCGTCGAGGGTCAGGAACCGTTTTCCGTAGCCGGCCGATCCGCGCACATTGGGCACCACCAACGCGATGCCCAACTCGTTGAGGAAGTAGTTGTACCGGGCCATGAATCCGGGCCGCGACTGCGATTCGGGGCCACCATGGATGATCACCGCCACCGGTCGTTTTCCCGGAAAACGCTGCGAATCCGGGCGATACACGAAGGCACTCACCTTCAACTGGTCGAAACTCGGGATCGTGATCAACTCCGGTTCCCGGAACGCTTGGGTGGGCAGCCCGCCGGTTTCGCTCTCGGTCCAACGGGTCAGACGGCCGGTCTTGATGTCCACCGAATAGGCATCCGAAGGCGATTGGGCATGGGCCAAACCGAACCCCAAATCACGGCCGTTCGCATGCCATTCCAGGCCGGTCATCACTCCGGACGGTATCGCGGATAACGGACGCACTTTACCCGAGCCCAAGTGCAGGACCGACAAGCGGCTGGAACCGTTCTCGTTGGAGACGAAGGCCAGATGTTCGCCGTCCGGAGAAACCTCGAAGGCCTCGACATCCCAGGTCGGGGTTTTCGAAGCGGTCCGCACCAGTGGCACGAGATTCCCAGTGGCTGCATCAATCCGCACCAACCGAAGGAACTCGGAATCCAAATCGGTGGTCGCAAACACGCTGCGACCGTCTCGGGAAAACCGCGCCGAACCATACGACACCACCCGCTCGTGGGCCGGCGTCAGCTTCGACAGCTTCTGCGTGGCAACCTCCAGCAAGTGCAACTCACTGTCGGTGATAGAACGCCGGTTTTGCAGCAGCACGAGGGATCCATCTTCGAGGACATCGAGCACCGCCCAACCACCGCCCGAGACCTGCAATACCATCTCGGCCGATTCGAGCCTCAGCGGATCCATCCGCCACACATCGGTGTCGCGGCCGTTCCGTCGGGTGGAATTGTGGAATAACCAGCGACCGTCCTTCGAAAAACGGGCATTGCCGTTGCGACTCCGACCGTCGGTCAGGAGCGTCGTCCGGCCATCGGCCAAATCGAGACGGTGTAATTGGTAGAATTCGCCACCTCCGACATCCTGGCTGAAGACGATGAACCGGCCTTGGCGTGGCTCGAATTGCCCTCCGGCCACAGGCTCGGCAGAGAAGGTCAATTGGCGTCGAGCACCTCCTGGTTGGGCGACGGCATGCAGTTGGAGCGTCTCTGCAAACCGCGTTCCGATGAGCATTTCCCTTCGGACCGGATGCCAGGCAGCGAAGACCGCGGTCCGGAATTCCAGATAGCGGGAGGCATCGCGCTTGAGGCTGACCGGGATGGGAGGAATCCCCTCAACCACCAGATTGTCGGGAATCTGAGCAAAAACAGTGGCACTCATGCAGGCAAGACCGATGGCGCGCAGAACGCGGAACATGGTTGGAGCCCAACACACGTCACCTCATTTGCAACAGGCATTTCTGTGTGAAACCAGAAACGGGCAGTGACGGAGATGCAGCGGACGAAGTCGGTGGGATTACTTCGCGTATTCCACGCACCGGGTCTCACGCACCACGGTGATGCGAATTTGGCCCGGATAGAGCAACTCCTCTTCGATGCGGCGGGCCAATTCGCGGGCCATGCGCACGGAGGCTTGATCATCCACCTCTTCCGGTTTGACCACCACCCGCAGTTCGCGACCCGCCTGAATGGCAAAGGCCCGTTCCACTCCGGGGAACTCGAAGGCGATGCGCTCGAGGTTTTCGAGGCGCTGAAGGTAGGTCGTCATGCCCTCGCTGCGAGAGCCTGGACGCGTGGCGCTGATGGCGTCGGCTGCTGCCACCAGAATGCCGAGGGCGTTCTCGTGCGGCACCTCCTCATGATGTGAAGCCACCGCATTGATGATCGCATCCGACTCATTGAAGCGCTTGAGGAAGTCGGCCCCCACCTTGGCATGAGGCCCTTCGACCTCATGCGACATGGCCTTGCCAATGTCGTGGAGCAAACCCGAGCGCTTCGCTGCCAGGATGTCTTCTCCGAGTTCGGCCGCCATCAACCCGCACAAGTGGGCGACTTCAATGGAGTGCTCGAGCACGTTCTGCGAGAAACTGTGCCGGAAGTGGAGACGACCGAGCATGCGCGCCACATCGGGATGCACCGGCGGTTGGCCTGCCTTGTACACGGCATCCTCACCCTTGCGGAGGATGAAGTCGTCCATCTCGACCGTGACCGCCGCGACCACTTCCTCGATGCGGGTCGGGTGAATGCGACCGTCCAGGATGAGTCGCTCCATGGACTGCCGGGCCACCTCGCGCCGCACGGGATCGAAACCGGAAAGCACGACCGCATTGGGCGTGTCGTCCACCAACACCGTGATGCCGGTGGCGTTTTCGAAGGAACGGATGTTGCGCCCGTCGCGCCCGATGATGCGCCCCTTCATCTCCTCGCTGGGCAGCGCCACCGTGGCCGTACTGGTTTCGTTGGTATGCTTGCCAGCATAACGCTGGATGGCCGTGGCAATGATACGTCGAGCCTGCTCCTCCGCGCCGGTTTTGGCGTTTTCCAGAATGTGACGGCTCAGATTGGCGGCATCGCGGGAAGACTCTTGTTCCACCTCCTTGAGGAGCAGCGTTCGGGCTTCGAGAGCGCTCAATCCCGACAACGACTCGAGCTGACTCTTTCGCTCCTCGGACAAGCGGCGGATTTCCAACCGCTCCTGTTCGGATTGATTCCGATACGACTCCAACGCATCGGAACGGCGACGAAACTCCTCTTGGTGCTCGGCCAGACGCTCCATTTGTCGACCCACCGAAGACTCCCGTTCGGCCAATCGGGACTCGGTTGCCGCCAGGCGTGATCGTTCGGATTCCAGATCGCGGTCCTGATCCGCCCGCCATCGATTGAGGTCTTGCTGCGCCGAAAGACGCACTTCAACCCGCAGAGCCTCGGTTTCCTTGCGAGCTTGATCGGCCCGCTCGCGCTCACGAACCGCCAATTCGGCACGTAAAGCCCGCTCGCGGAAGCGGTGAATGACGTAAGACACGGCTGTGCCCGCAATCACTCCTCCAACCGCTAGAAACCAGGATTCATTGGCCATGTTTCATTTGGGGCGCCCGACGGTGCGTACCGACAACCCGATGGAGTGATCACTCCGTCCAAAACAACATCGTGATCTTCACGGGGAATTTGCGGAAGTATCTGGAATTCGAAAGCGACGCCAAAACACTTCCCGCTGACGGACTCCAGCAAGCGGTCGTAAAACCCTCGCCCTCGTCCCAATCTCCCCCCATCTGGCGAGAAACCTAGCCCAGGAACAAAAGCCAAGTCCAGCAGCACGGCATCCACCCTTTCGCAGTCTTCGCGGGGCTCCAGGATCCCAAATCGCCCCGAAACAAGATCTTGAGAACCCGTCACCCGGCACCATCGATACGCGGCACGGGATGCATCGTAAGCCGGTAGCACCACCATCTTCTCCTCTGCCCATGACCACTCGACCAGCGGCCACAAATCCGGCTCATCGGGTCGGGGATGATACAGGGCCACACACTGACTGCGACTCCACTCAGGCAAGGCGATGCACCGTTTCTGGATGCCAATCGAGGATTCAGCGCGGCTTTCAGAGGTCAACCCGCGCAGGCGCCGGCGAAGTTCCTCTCGCAAAGCCTCTTTGGGCGCTGTGAGAGACGTTCCCGGAGAATTCATGGGAGGCCTACTCGTAGCGCAATGCGTCGATGGGGTCCAGATTGGCCGCTTTGAGGGCCGGGAAGAATCCAAAGACGATGCCGATGAAGGCGCTGACCGTGAAGGCCAGGATGACCGACGCCTGAGAAATCAACGTCGGGAACTGGAACAACTGCGTCAGCAGCGGGGCCAAC
>CAMATE010000071.1 GCA_945861075.1 Akkermansia muciniphila | reverse complement strand
CACGCGGAACTGACTCTCGATGAGCAGCGAGGTGTGCGGTTCTGGGATTTCGAAGTGGTGGGTCCGATTCCGGTAGAAGTCGAAGTAGTGCCGCAGGCGGGGTGGTGGGAACACCTTCAGCACAAAGCTGTCCACGGTTTGATGCTCGTTCGTGACGGGCTCCAGATGAACCTCGTTGAAACTCTCCTTCACGGGCGTCGCGTAGGTGTAGCGGGTGCGATGGATGACACTGAACCTCATGGATCGTGTTGAAACATGAATGGGTCTCCTGTCTTGGGCAATCTCCGACGAAAATCCCGCGTTGACCCCGGTGCCCCGGCTGCGCTTCAACTGCCTATGTGCATCCCGCCAAATTCCTTCGAAGCGCGTTCGTCGCGCTGGCCGGTCTGACTTTGGGCATCGCCCGGGCCGACGTCTCACTCCATTCCCTCTTCACCGATCATGCGGTGTTGCAACAGGGCCGCCCGGTGCCGGTCTGGGGACGGGCCGCAGACGGCGAGACGGTGACCGTGGAGTTTGCCGGACAGAGCGTGACCACCGTGGCCCAGAACGGGCGCTGGTCGGTCCGCCTCAAGCCGCTGAAGGCCACCGCCGAGGGGCGTAACCTGGAAGTCCGGGGCCGCAATACGGTGGTCCTGACCGACGTGGTTGTCGGCGAGGTTTGGATTTGTTCCGGTCAGTCCAACATGGAGTGGTCTATGGCGGCCAGTTTTGAGCCCGCGGCCGACATCGCGGCCAGTGCCAATCCGAATTTGCGCCTCTTCACGGTCACCAAGCGCCGTTCCCCGGTGCCGCAGACCGAATTGAACCACGCTCCGCATGCTTGGGGAGCCGCCTCTCCGGAGGCCGTCCGTCGATTCTCTGCCGTCGGGTATTACTTCGGTCGCGATTTGCAACCGGCGCTCGGTATTCCCGTGGGACTCATCCACACCAGTTGGGGCGGATCCCCGGCCGAAGTGTGGATGAGCGAGGATGCCATCAAGGCCGACCATCTCTACACCCGCGACATCCTGGATCCGTATGTCCCGGTCAAACGCGCGCATGAGGCAGCCCTGTCGAAGTGGCGTGCCGCCAAGGCCGCGGCCGAGGCCAAGGGAGAGAAGTTCACCCAGGGAGCCCCGGGTGCTCCGTGGTGCCCGGCCGAACTCTACAATGGCATGCTGCGTCCGCTCATGCCTTATGCCATTGCGGGCGCCATCTGGTATCAGGGCGAGTCCAATGCCGGTCGGGCCTGGCAGTACCGCAGCCTTTTTGCTGACATGATCCGCAACTGGCGCTCCGATTGGAACCAAGGCGACTTCCCCTTCTTGGCCGTCCAGTTGGCCCCTTGGGACAAGGGTCGCAAGCGGTCGATCGCGGACATCACGGCCAAGCCTGTTGAGAGCGATTGGGCGGAATTGCGCGAGGCCCAGAACCACGTGGCCAAGACACTTCCCGGCGTAGGTGTGGCGGTGATCACCGACGTGGGTGACAAGGATGACATCCATCCCAACAAGAAGGCTCCGGTGGGCGTGCGCCTGTCGCTGCTGGCCCAGACCATCGCCTATGGCAAGAAGGTGGAATCGAGCGGCCCGATTTATGGCTCGCAAGGCCGTTCTGGCTCGACCTTGATCCTGAATTTGAACCATGCCCGGGATCTCAAGACCACCGACGGAGCAGCTCCGACGGGCTTCGCTCTGGCCGGCAAGGATGGTGTGTGGCACTGGGCCACGGCCGAGATTTCCGGATCCAGCGTGCGGTTGAGTTCCCCGAAGGTGTCCCATCCGCTGCATGTTCGTTACGGCTGGGATGACTTTCCGGTCCTCAACTTGGTGAACGGCAGCGGATTGCCCGCTTCGCCCTTCCGCACCGATCACTTCCGGGGCGTCACCCAGAATTAATTCGCGCGGCACGATGCGCTAGAGAGGCGCACTCTGGGTTCGTTCCGCGGTGTCTGGGGTCTTCGGGCCCCGACCGCGGGGCGTGGCGCGCTGGAGCGAGCGGGTGTGGGTTCCAGACTCTGTGCCTGAAAGGTCCGTCCGGAAAACCTTATCCAGAGCCGAGATCGGGATGATGCGGCGTTCTTCGGCCTCCAGCGCATGATCGAAAATCCACCGGCTGAGGGCCGCGGTGTCTGGGTAGGCGTCACTGGCTTGAAAGACGAGGGAGGGTATTTTGGAAGACTCATGAGCGCTTCCTCGTTGAGTGCTTGTATTCCAAGCCTGAAGGATTTGATCGACGGGCCGGTGCAAGTAGTGGCGCCGGGAGAGCCATTCGGCCACCTGCGGGCGGTGCGACGGATCATCGCAAAATCGACATGCTTCCATCAGCCCGGACATCAGCAGCCGGGATTGTTTGGGTGAGCGATGGGCCCAGGCCGAGCGCAGGCCGAGCACCGTCTCTGGCAGCGGCGGGCGTCCCGGGTTGCTGCAGGTGACCACTCGGCCCGCCCGCGAAGCGGCTCCCGGTTGATCCATCAGGGCCTCGGCTGCCGCGAGGGGGCCGGCGCAGAACCCGTCGATGTTACCCGCGCGTAAGTGAGCGCTGAGTTGTGCCATCGGGATCACGGCCAGATGCACTTGCTCTTCGTTCCATTCCACCATTCGCATCCATTCCCGAACCGTGGCCGCTTGGGCCGAGTGGCGTGAGGCCAGCCCTAGAGTGACAACGCGCTTCTGGCGGGATCGCAATGGATGAGCCGCAGCAGCGTTCTCCGGTGTTCCGGATGGCCAGAGGGATTCCGAGAGCACCAGCGTTTGCCCGCCATGGCTGAGGGGCATTCCGACCCAGAGCGGCGGGGGTGTTTCTGGCGATCGATCGGCTTCCGCCAGAAGCGCCAGGGGTAGTCCACAGGGAACCTGGGCGGCGTGGAGGTTGCCTTCGAGGAGTTGGTTGCGGAGTCCGGCCACGCCCAATTCGCGGCTCAGTTGCACGGACAATCCGCGTTGAGACCAGAGCCCCAGCTCGGCCGCCACCACCAGAGGCGCGCAAGCCAGCTCGGCCGTGAAACCCACTCGCAGGTCTGCTTCGGGCCGGGGCGGAGGCGTGTCGGGCATCACCATGATGACCGCTTCCCGCACTTCCTAGGCCAGTCTGAGGGCGTTTCAGGCAATCGGCCCGTCAACTGCTTCTCTAAGTTTCGATGTGTTGGATGAACCAGTTTCATGCATGAAGGCGCCCCTCGACAGCCGGCAGCTCCACGCGTTTGTCATCCTCGCCCGCACGGGCAGTTTCACGCAGACGGCTCGCGAACTCTTCCTGACCCAATCGGCCGTCAGCCATTCCATGAAGGCCTTGGAGACCGACGTGGGGTGTCGCCTTTTGGACAGGTTGGGCAAGAAGGTCTTGCTCACTCAGGCCGGGGAACAACTCTTGGTCCATGCCGAGCGGGTGCTTCAGGAAATGGCCAGCGCCCGGTCGGGCATCGAGCGATTGGGCAAGTGGGGGGTGGGTCGACTGCGCATTGTGGCTCCGGCGGCCTTGTGCGCGTACTTGCTGCCGGCGGTCTTGCGGGAGTTCAAGGAGAGCTTTCCGCAGAGCCTCATCAGCGTAGAGGCGGGAGATTCAGCCTCGGCCGTGGCCATGATCGAATCGAACCGGGCCGATCTGGCCCTCACCCTCGAGCCCAAGTCCGAGGAGCGTTTCCAGTTTGTGCCACTCTTCTCCGATGAGTTGTCGTTCATCGCCTCACCCAAACATCCCTGGGCTCGTTCCGGATCGGTGCCGCGGGGAGAGATTTCCCGTCAAAGCGTTGTGGTTTATGGCAAGCGAAGCCTGACGTGGCGCATCCTGGATGCGTATTTCCGGGAGGAAGGCATTGTGCTGAACACCGTCATCGAAATGGGCAGCTTCGAGGCCTTGAAGGAATTGGCGAAGCTGAACCTAGGGGTGGGCATCCTGGCTCCCTGGGTCGCCGCCCCGGAATTGCGGAACGGATCGCTGGTGGCCTTGCCACTCGGTCGCCGCAAAGCCCGCCGCGATTGGGGTGCTCTCCACTGGCGCACGCGTCGTCTGACCTTGGCGGAAGAAACGTTCCTCGGTTTGTGCCGCACAGCTTCGGAAGACTTGTTCCAGGCCGAGACCGTTCCAGCCTGATCCGCGGTCGGATCCGCGGTCGGCATTGCCTGAATCGGGAGGGTCAACCTCCGCTCGGAGTTTTGCTGGAGGAGTTGGGCAGGAAAACCGCTCCGCGCAGGGTGTCCCAAAGCAAGTAACCCAAGAACAGGGAGTTGTGGTGCAAGTAGCGCCCCACCAGACGGCGGGGTTCGGAGGCCATGCGGTACAGCCAAGTCAGGCCGCAGCGTTGCATCCAGTCTGGGGCATCGGCGCGCAGTCCGGCGTTGACGTCAAAGGCCTGACCCACCGAGAGCAGCACGCCATGATCCAGCAACGGTTTGACCCGGGCGATCCAGCGCTGCTGCTTCGGAGTTCCCAGTCCCACCCAAATGAAGTCGGGTTTGATTCGGCGGATTTCATCGAGGATCCGCGAATCGTCGGTTCCGAGGAATCCGCCCAAATCGCAACGGCCATGGAATGAGCCCACGATTTTCAGGCTCGGGTTCAGGGCGGTGAAGCGTTCCACCAGAGCCCGTCCGCAGGCCTCGGATCCCCCGAGGAAGTAGTGCGTCAGGTCGGCGGGTGAATGGATGAGGGCGTGTCGGAAGAAGGCGGGTCCATACACGCGGTCCTTCATACCGGCTCCGGCCGCATTGAGGAGCCAGAGCAAGGGGGAACTGTCCGGGATGAAGTGTTCGAAGCATCCGGAAATTTGCCGATAATCGGGATCCGATCGGCGCAAGGTGACAATCTGGGTATTGCAAAACTCGATGGCCGCTGGAGACGGGAGACGAGCCAAGTGCTGGCACCAAGCCAGAGCTCCGGGGTGATCGGTCACCGTCAACCGGGTCCCCAGGCATCCGATCTCTCGCGGGGCCGGAGAGTTGGCGGTAGGGGGGATCTCATCCGAGGGCATGTGCTCTTTAGCCAATCCAAGGTTTCATTGCAGCGCGAGCAGTTTCGACGGTCGAGTTCTGGGGGTGGTGTTTTGGCGGTGAGAGGCCGGTGGAAGGGTATTGCCCGGGCGGCCGCGCTTCGGGCTTCTGGTCGGGCGGGGTTTTGGCTTAGGTTCAGTCCCGTCATGGACACGCCGACCCGAGAAGAGTTTGCGGTGCTGGCCCGCCAAGGGAATTGCATCCCGGTGGCCCGTCGCCTGCTCGCGGATTTTGAAACCCCTTTGTCCGCCTACCAAAAGCTGAGGGGACAGGGTGAATCGTTCCTCTTCGAGTCCGTCGAGGGTGGCGAACACTTGGGGCGTTATTCCTTCGTAGGTTGCAGTCCGCGCTCGGTCATCCGGCAAACCGCCGACCGGGTGGAGGTGCTGGAACAAGGGCGTGTGGTGGAAACGTACCGTGTTTCTCCGCAGCCGGGTCAACTCGGGGAGAAGGTGGTCCGCGACGGACTTCAGGTGGTGGAAGCTGTGATGTCCGGATTTGTTCCAGTGCCGGTACCAGGCATGCCTCGCTTCACCGGTGGTGCGGTGGGATTCCTGGGTTACGAGTTCATCCATGATGTGGAACCGGTGGTGCCGCGCCCGCCGAAGGACGAATTGGGGACTCCCACGGTTTATTTCCTGATCGCCGATCAGGTCCTCGTTTTTGATCGCGTAGCCCAGACACTGACGGTGATTGTCCATGCCGTGTTGCCTCCGGGAGAAGATCCGGCCTTGGCCTACGAAGACGCCGTGTCGGAGATCGAACGGTTGGTGGCATTGCTCGAGCAACCGCTTCAGAGCCGCACGGTGACCCTGGAGCCTCAGGCGCCCGATGCGCCCTTTGTCTCCAACACCACGCGCGAGCAATTCCTGGCCAATGTGGTCCGCTCCAAGGAGTTCATCCGCTCGGGCGACATCATCCAGATCGTCGGCTCTCAGCGTTTCAGCACGCCGGTGAAGGCTTCGCCGACGGAGATCTACCGAGCCGTGCGCTCCATCAATCCTTCGCCGTACATGTTCCTCCTCGAGTTGGAGGGTTTCGCGCTGGTGGGGGCTTCTCCGGAACTGCACGTGCGGTGTGAGGACCGGGCCGTGGAAATCCGTCCCATCGCGGGCACCCGCCGTCGCGGGGCCAATGAGGCGGAAGACCTGGCCCTGGAAAAGGAGCTGCTGGCCGATCCGAAAGAACGGGCCGAGCACGTGATGCTCGTGGACCTGGCCCGCAATGACATTGGTCGGGTGTGCGACTATGGCAGCGTGGCCGTGCGGGATTTGATGGTCATCGAGCGCTACAGCCACGTGATGCACATCGTCTCCCAGGTGAACGGTCGGCTTTCGCCTGAGCGCACGGCCTTCGACCTCATGCGGACCACCTTTCCGGCGGGTACCCTCAGCGGCGCGCCCAAGATCCGGGCCATGCAAATCATCTCGGAGCTCGAGGGCACCACGCGCGGGCCCTATGGCGGCTGCGTGGGCTACTTCGGGTTCAATGGCAACGCCGACCATTGCATCACCATCCGCACGGCTTTGGTGAAGGACGGGGTGGCGTACGTGCAAGCCGGGGGCGGCTGGGTCAACGACTCCGATCCCGAGGCTGAATTCGATGAGACGGTCAACAAGTCTAAGGCCATGCGGAAGGCCATTTCGCTGGCCGAACACTTCCCGCGCTGACCGGCGGTGGACCGGCCTTCCATGGACGTCGAACGTCTGTGGTTTTTGGCCGGTTTTTGGCCGGCTGTTTCTCCGAAAATAAGATCTCTCGGGATCTTCGTCGCGGGCCCTTATTTCAAGGCCACGATCATTTGCACTTCGGTGGCGGAGTTGACCGGCAAACCGGCCACGCCGACGGCGGCGCGCACATGACGACCGTCATCACCGAGCAATGCCACCAGGAGGTCGCTGGCGCCGTTGATGACCTTGGGGCTGTCGGGGAATCCGGCCACGCAGTTGACGTAGCCGCTGACAGAAATCACGTGGTCGATGCGATCCAAGTCACCCAAGCCCAGTTTCGCACAGGCCAGCAGGTTGAGCACGCACAGCTTGGCCGCCTCATAGCCCTCTTCGATCGTGAGGTTCTCGCCCACCTTGCCGGCGTATTGAACCTTGCCTTCTCGGCTGGCGATCGCCCCGGGCAGATACAAGGTCTTGCCCTCGATGCGGAAGGGCAGGTAGTTCCCGCCGGGAGGCGGCGGAGCGGGCAGGGTGAGGCCGAGTTCGGCCAGCTTGGATTCGATGCGGCTCATGGAGAGAAACTCTGGACCGAGCCGGTCTCGAGCGCGAGCGCATCGTTGGTTTCGGAATAGGGAACCGTGCCTCCGCGGCATGGCCAAGATTGACGCTTGAGCGCTTCAATGGCTTCGTCAGTTCCAACCTGCTTTTGTTTCAAGACCATGCCCAATCCCTGGACCGGCAAAGGAAATCCCTACACCCGCAAAGAAGTCCGCGAGCGCCTGATGGACACCATCAAGAAAGGCGACGCCGTGATCGCCGCCGGCGCTGGCGCGGGCATCAGCGCCAAATTCATCGAGAAGGGCGGCGCCGACCTCATCATCATCTACAACTCCGGCCGCTTCCGCATGATGGGTCATGGCTCCACCTGCGGCATGATGGCCTACGGCGATGCCAATGCCATCGCCATGGAGATCGGTGAGTACGAAGTGCTGCCGGTCGTCGAAGAAGTACCCGTCATCTGCGGCGTCCACGCCACCGATCCCCGCCGCCGCATGTGGCACTGGCTGGGCAAGGTCAAGGAGATGGGTTTCAGCGGCGTGAACAACTTTCCCACCCATACCATCATCGACGGCCATTTCCGGGGCGTGCTCGAAGAGACCGGCATGAGCGTGAAGAAAGAATACGAAATGGTCGCGCTCGCCCGGAAAATGGACCTCTTTTCCATCGTCTATGTCGGCACCCCTGAAGAAGCCGTGGAAATGGCCAAGTCCGGGGCTGACGCCATCATCGCCCACGTCGGGACGACCGTCGGTGGCAGCATTGGCGTCCAGAACGCCGTAGTGAGTTGGGACTTCACCCTCCAGCGCACCCAGGAAATCATCGATGCCGCCTCCCGTGTCCGGAAAGACATCTTCTTCCTCTGCCATGGCGGCCCCATCAACACGCCCGCCGACGCCGATCGCGTGATGAAGAACACCGATGCCGTGGGCTTCGTCGGAGCTAGTTCCCTAGAGCGGATGGGAGTCGAGGCCTCGCTGACCAACCTCACGAAAGAGTTCAAGCGCCTCAAGGCCCCCGCCGCCAAGAAGTTCGGCAAGAAGAAGTAGTTTACCAGTATCAGCGGAGATCGATCGCCCGGGAGGGTTCAGCACAGGAGCCCTCCCGAGCGTCTCCGAGTGAATCCGCCGCACTGGCGACCGGCGACCGTGGTTTTTAATCAGCGTGCAGTCGTCTGTCGTCAGTAGTTAGTAGTCCGAGGTCCGTGGACTGGAACCTATGCGGCAGCGGGACCGAGCCGGAGCGAGCATAGGAGACGAACACCAAAGCCCCTCGCGCGCAGCGCGAAGTCATCGCTCGAAGAGACTCCCTGCGAGCGCAGGATTGGTCCCGCGGAGCATCCACCGAAGAGCCCGCCTCTGGCCCACGACCTCCCCGGCACCGCGACCCATCCTTTTTCAGCGGACACCGTCCCGAGCCCTGGCGCATCAAGGTCTTACCGTCCCTGGGCCGTCGTCGTCGGTTCCGCGGCCGCCGCCCGGATTTCTCGGATCAGGTCCTCCAGTTGCCAATCGTTGCTGGGGAGGATCGCCTGAATCTTGCCCGAGGGTTTGACCACCACGGTGCGCAAGTTGTGCTCCATTTTTTCGGGCGGCACATCGCGTCCGAAGATCAGGCCAAAATGGCCGGTGAGCGGTTCGAGTTGATCCCAGGCACCGGTGGCCAAGGTCCAATGCGACGGATCATAATGTTGCCTTTCGGCGTAGGCGCGCAGGAGTTCCGGGGTGTCGTGTTCCGGGTCGAATGAGATGGAGAGGAATCGCAGGTTCTTCGGGGCATCGGTTTGGGCGGACAGGGTTTTCTGCGCCCGGGCAAACAGGTCGGTCATCCGAGGACAGAAATCGGGATAGGGGCAACGGGTGAAGATGAAGGTGAACGCCAAGACCTTCCCGCGAAAATCCGACAGTCGGATGACGTGGCCCAATTCATTGGTCAGCGTGTAGTCGGGCAGCATGGATCCGGCTTCGAGCAAGGGCACGGAGGAGGTGATGCGGACGGGCGGGGGAGTGGCTACGGCATTGGTGTCGGAGCCAACGACTTGGATGCGGTCGATCCACCCATCGTTGGTGGTGACCAGCATGCGGAAGGCGATTTGATCACCCGGTTTGAGACCGTTGAGTTCCTTCGGCTCTTTGACATCGAAGGGCATGGTCATGGCAGGCATGAAGCCGGGGATTTCTTCGTGCTTCACCACCACCGAACGACGCTCGGGCTCGACCCGCCGGACCACTCCGCGGACCGAATACTCGCGCGGTGTTTCTTCAGCCGAAGAGGCACCGGTCGCGGTGGCGGGGGCTGCCGGCTTGCAGCCAACCCAGCCAAGGGCGAGGGCTGCGGCGAGGAACACCGTCGTCAACCAAGGAAACCACTTCATGCAGGTGTGATCGTAATCCACTCGTCGTACTCGGTAAAAGGGGAAGCCCCATCGGGGAATCCCCCAATTGCGGGGTTCACAACACCGTTGCGGCGCTCTCGCGCACCCGGTCCATCACCACATCGGCCAGCATGGGTGCGGTTCCGATGCTGCGGCCGTACCAGACCCGCTTGCCGTGGAGGGTGGTGGGATTGGTCCACGTGGGCTCCCCGCGCCGGAAGCGTTCCTGCACTATCTCGGCCGATGCTCCCAGCATGACTGGGATGTCCTCGTAGCTGTGCAAGCCATCGCTGATGAAGAAGGGCACCACGATGATGTTTCCGGTCTCACCCAAGGTGTAGGCATCAGCGATTCGAGGATCTTCTTCCATGAAGATCGGGTGGACGTCGCGGTAGAGGCCTCGCTTCCGGATGAGCAGCACCTGGTCCTCGATGGCGCGTCGCGAGTTCTCGTTGTTGCTCGTGCCATGTCCGGCGATGAACAAGGAGCTGTCGGACGGTGATGGCACTTCGGGCCCAGAACCCACCGCTTCGCAGGCGCGTGACAAAATCACTTCGGTCATTCGGGCGTGGGTGCCCACAGGGCCGCAGTAATGAATTTGCCGTCCATCGCGCTGTTGGATCCGCTGGAATTCCGTTTGGCCCCGTGTCGCCAGACCCAGTTCGCGGGGGATCACTTCCTCGGTGAAGTATCCCTCGCTGATGAAGAGCGGCACGACAAACACCCTCGGGGTGTGGACACCACGAAGCACTCCGGAGAAAGCCGGGTGCTCTTTCCAGAAGCCGGTTAGCACCTGCGCAAAGGTCCCGCGTTGCCGCAATGCGTCGGCGTGCTGGTGGGTGGGAGCCGCCGAATCAGCGTTCACCGTGGATCCGTGTCCCAGCAGCACTAGCGTTGCATCCGAAAAATCGCGCATCACCCGTTCAGTGTGCGGCCAACCCGTCCGGGCGCAAGGTGCAGTCGGTAGGCCGGGAGGGGGCGTATCCGGGTTTCGGAATCAATCGTTCGGTTGACTCCGAACCGTCGGGCGTTGGAGGGTTTGTTCTAGATTCCTCCCGCCATGAATGCCCTGAAGACCCTGACTGTCCTCGCCCTCACATTAGCCTCGGCTGCCGTTGCTTGGGCGGCCTCGCCCCATGTCGGTGTGGGCGCCAAACCGGAGAAGGGCGCTCAGGTGCTCTTCGATGGGACCAAGGAAATGCTCCATTCCAAGTGGACCTACTGGAAGGGGCCCGGCTTCAAGTCGTCGCTGCCGATCAAGTGGCCCATTGTGGAAGACCCTGTGGACGGCGGCACGGTCATGATGACCGATGACCGGGTGTCGGACGGCGGCAAGTTCGGCACGGCCGATTTGGTGACGGTCCAGGAATTCCGCGATTTCCGCCTGCACGTGGAGTTCCGGATTGCCAAGCCCAACGGCAACAGCGGCGTGTACTTGCAGAACCGCTACGAGATCCAGGTGCTCGATGGCGACAAGACCCCGCACGGCATGGCCGCGGTGATCAACGAAACGCCCTCACCTTACCACGCCTACAACGGCACCGGAAAGTGGAACGCCTACGACATCAATTTTCGCGCCGCCCGCTTCAAGGACGGTAAGCTCGTCGAGAAGCCCTTGGTCTCGATGTACTTCAATGGTCAGCTCGTCCACACCAACGTCACCATCCAGCAAGTCTGGGGCGGACCGAATTCCGGAATCGATGGCGGCAATGATGGCGGCAAGGGAATCACCGATAGCCCCGGCGGGCTGAAGCTGCAGAACGAGGGCCACGATGTGCGCTACCGCAACATCTGGATCAAGGAGCTGAACCTCAAGAAGGCCGACACCCGGTTCTGATCCGGAGATCAGTCACGGTGAGCTCTGGAGGTAACCCCAGGTTTCTCCGGTGATAAGATTCGCGCGGGCGGCCCGTTGACTCGGTCCGCCCGTCGTCGTTTTTGTCCGGGTCTGGAAACGGTTCAGATCGAACGCCGGTGCAACCGTTCGTGGGCGGCCTTGATGAAGCCGACGAACAGCGGGTGCGGGCGGTTGGGCTTGCTCAGGAATTCCGGGTGCGACTGGGTGGCGATGAAGAACGGGTGGTTCGGGATTTCGATCATCTCCACCAACTGATTGTCCGACGTGGTACCACCGATGATGAACCCGGCCTTCTCGAAAGCCTCGCGGTAGGCGTTGTTGAACTCGTAGCGGTGGCGGTGGCGTTCCAGCACCAGATCCTTTCCGTACAAGGTTCGTGCCAGTGATCCCGGCTTCAGCGCGCATTCCTGGGCTCCGAGACGCATGGAGCCGCCCTTGCGCTTCACATGACGCTGTGTCTCTTGGAGATGAATCACCGGGTGCGGAGTGGTTTCGGCGAACTCGGTGGAGTTGGCCTTTTCTAGCCCCAGCACGTTGCGGGCGAATTCGATGGTGGCGATTTGCATGCCCAGGCACAGGCCCAGATAAGGGATGCCTGCCTCGCGGGCGTACCGGGCGGCCCGGATCTTGCCTTCGATGCCCCGGTCACCGAATCCGCCGGGAACCAGAATGCCGCCGAGGTCCTTCAGCTTCTTGGCCGGATCATCGCCTTCGAGGTCTTCGGCTTCGATCTGAACGATTTGCACCCCGGCGTCGGTGGCGATACCTGCGTGCTTGAGGGATTCGTAGACCGATTTGTACGCGTCCTGAAGCTCGATGTACTTGCCGACCACTCCGATGCACACCCGGTGCTGGGGGGCGATCAGGCGACGGATGATGTCCTGCCAGTGGGCCATGTTCGCCGGCGGCAAATTCAATTGGAGCGTCTCGCACACCAGGTCGTCCATGTGCTCGCGTTGCAGCATCAGCGGCACTTCGTAGATGGTGTGATCCACGTCCTTCTCTTCGATGACCGCCTTGAAGGGCACGTTGCAGAACATCGACAACTTGCTGCGAACCTCCTGGCCGAGCGGTTGCTCGCAGCGGGCCACGAGCACGTGCGGAGCCAGACCGATTTCGCGCAACTTGGCCACGCTCTGCTGCGAGGGCTTGGTCTTCAGTTCACCGGCTGCCTTGATGAACGGAACATAGGTGACGTGGATGAAGCACACGTTGCCGGGTCCGGCTTCCAGAGCGAACTCGCGGATGGCCTCCAAGAAAGGCAATCCCTCGATGTCACCGACCGTGCCGCCGATCTCGGTGATGAGCACGTCGGCCCCGGACAGGGAGGCCAGGTGGGTGATGCGCCGTTGGATCTCGTCGGTGACGTGCGGGATGACCTGCACCGTCTTGCCCAGATACACCCCGTCGCGCTCGTTCTTGAGCACCTGCTCATAGACCTGTCCGCTCGTTGTCGCATTGGCACGGCTCAGCTTGGTGTTGGTGAAGCGCTCATAGTGGCCGAGGTCGAGATCTGTCTCGGCTCCGTCGTCCAGCACGTACACCTCGCCGTGTTGATACGGGCTCATGGTGCCGGGATCGACGTTCAGATAGGGATCGAACTTCTGGAATGCAACGGTCAGTCCGCGATTCTCCAGCAGGGTTCCCAGCGCCGCCGCGGTGAGGCCCTTGCCGAGGGAGCTCACGACGCCGCCCGTGACGAAGATGTACTTCATGTCATGTTACGGTCCCAAGGCGTCCACCTGTGCATCAAGGAAAACTTGCCGGTGCCCGCGCTGGGGAATTTCAGTTTCCGGTCGCAGAACCGGGTCCTGGATGGAGTGTTCATTCGAGGAAGATCCATTTTTCGACCTCGATGCGGTGGCGGTTCAGTGCCGCCGCATATTCCGGCTTCCGGATGAGGCTGGAGGGCGAGTTCATGATCATTTGCACCCGGGAGTGGGGCAGGTGATGGCGTAGCAGGCTCAGGCAGGCCTCGTAGTCCCGGCTGTCGTAGCCGACGCCCAAGGTGCGGTAAGCCTCGTCGCTGGAGAGTGAGTCGCCCCGTTCAGTCAGCATGCGGTCCACCGCATGGGCACCGAAGCCGGCACCGCGTCCGTCAAAGTAGAGCAGGCAAATGGCCCCGACCCCGTAGTGGACGATCTCTCGCACCGACCGTTTGAACTTGTCCCGATTGTCGGAATTGGTCAGCGGCAGGCGGTTGAAGAGCGACTCGCTTTGCAGACGGATGACCGGCAAATCGTAGATCTTGGGCTTGCCGTAGGTCAGCACCACGAACTCCTGCCCGCTGACGATGTCGAA
>CAMATE010000070.1 GCA_945861075.1 Akkermansia muciniphila | reverse complement strand
ACACCCTGGTTGACGCCCACTTCATGGAGCAGTTCCAGCAGAGCCCGCTCAGGGACCGAAACCCGCACGCCATCCGGTTGATCGGGTAAGGGTTCCAAACCGGCCTCGGCAGGCAAGTTCGAGTCGAATGGCGTGCGAGTGGTGTATCGGGCCGGAAAACGTTCGGTGAACCACCCCGGCAGTCGCGCGTTGTGTCGGCCCCAAAGCCACAGCGGTTCCCTGGCTGCAACGTTGTGCCTGAAACCACGCCACGCGAGCGCGGTTTTGCCGCCGACATGAAACCCATCGATTTGGTGTTCGAGGTGCTTCAAGCAGCCCTCCAGTCGGAGGTCATCCTTTGGGAACTGGAAGACCCCACGCCCCAGCCGGCACAGCCAACCCGACTTAAAATAGTGATGCGCCAAGGCTGGCGAAATGCCCAATGCCGCCAATTTAGCAGACTCGATGGGACCTCCCCGAGGGATCTCCGTCTGCAATCGGCGGAGTGTGCTGTGCCTTGCAGTTAAAGCCATGCTTGATCTATAGAGTCAGAATTATGCGTTTTGCAAATTCTTGATTGTTGTCAGCGGGCGGTCAAAACCAGCCAGAGATGGGCGAATGAAAACCAGCCACTTCAACCTGGATGATATACGCCGACAAAAATATGGCGAACTCGCCACCCGCTCGCGAGTGCTCACGCGGCTTTTGACATCAACAATCAACCGATCTTCAAAAACCCCAACAAAAGATGGTGGAGGCGGCGGGAATTGAACCCGCGTCCTAAGCCATTCAACCCGAAACGACTACATGCTTAGTCAGCCATTTAATCTTGGAACGATCGTGACCGGCTGACGGAGACCGACCGTTCCCAGCCCGCATGAAGTTTCTCGACTACCGACGCGCGTACTCCGCCGGAGGTCATGCCTGCTGATAGCGTTCCGTCCCCGTAGCAGGTGTTCAGGGCGAAACGTCGGGCCGATTAGGCCGCGAGAGCCAACTCTTCGTTAGCAGTTGTGTTTTTGATCCGGTGATTTACGAGGCCAACGAATCATCCTCGGCATGCCATCTCGGGCAGGATCACCTAGTCGAAACCGGTACGCCCCCCCATGAACTGACCCGCTTGAGATCGCTGACGCAGAGGCATCTGTCAAACACCACCTTGCGCTATCGTTCGAAGTGAAGCTGCAGCGGAATACTCGAGGCCGATAGTTTCGAAGGCGATTTCACGGTTGCCCCAGGACTCCGCACGGGAATAAATGTCTCTGTGCATTCCCCTGGATTGAAAACGACGGCGTTGGCTTTGTTGGTCTGGGCGCTCTGCGGATGTCAGGCGATCCGGCGCTCCAGCCCTAGTAGCGGTTTTTCTGTGGTGGAAACCAATGGGGTGGTGCGCATTGCCTACGGTTCGTCGTTGGTGTCCGAGTACCATTTCCGGAACGTGTCCCGGCCGTTCTTGTATCCACTCTTGGGTCCGGATGGGGTTCACATGACCCGGCGCTGGCCGCAGGAGGAAGTCGGGGGGGAAGAGAAGGACCATCCGCATCACCACGCGCTGTGGTGGTCCCATGGCGTGGCCAATGGCTCGGATTTTTGGAGCGAGGTCGCAGGAGCTGGGACGACCGTGCATCAGTCGTTCACCGAACACCGGGTCGTGGGCCACGGAGAGAACCAGAAGGCGGTGTTGGGCTCGCGAAACCGGTGGGTTGCCAAAGATGGAACCGTGGTGGCAGAAGACGAGCGCCGGATGGTGTTCCATGCACCGACCGCTCAGGCCCGTCAGTTGGATTTTGAGATCACCGTGCGTCCGGTGGGCGGAACGTTGGTCTTGGGCGATACCAAGGAGGGCACCTTCGCCATTCGTCTGGCCGAGACGATGCGCCTGAAGCGTGCGGACAAGTCCAAGGGCGGGACGATTCTCAATTCGCGGGGGCAGAAGGATGGCGATACTTGGGGCAAGCGGGCCGAGTGGTGTGATTATTCGGGCCCCGTGGCGACCCCTCAGGGCACCGGAACCTACGGGGTCACGATCTTCGATCATCCCACCAATCCCCGGCATCCGACCTGGTGGCATGTCCGCGATTACGGTTTGTTCGCAGCCAATCCCTTCGGCATCCATGATTTTGAAAAGAAGCCGCCAGGAAGCGGTAACCTCGCTATCGAGGCCGGCAAGACGTTGACCTTCCGATATCGGGTGATCCTGCATCGGGGAGACGCGGCGGCGAATCCGTTGTCCATGTTGTACCGTTCCTATGCAGCCGAGAAAGGTGATCGGTGAGAGCAGTCGTCTCGGTGTTGGCCGGAGGGTTGGGTGCGTGGTTGGCGCTCGTCTCAGCCGGTTGCAGCGCTCCAGAAATCCTGAACTTGGGCGGACGCACGGCATTGGCCACCGGGGCCTTGTATCGCCAGGCCGAATCCATCGTCATGGCTCGCGATCGGGAGGCGGCTCCGCAATGCAAGACGCGGAGTGTCTTGGGAACCCGCCTGTTGGAGGCGCCCGAGGCCGTCGCCGATCCCCGCGGTGGGAGTGAGTCGGTTTCCTTCTCGGGATCCGGAACTCCTTCCTCCTACGTCGTTCCCTCAGAACGGCGCTATTCCCGATTTGTCGAGCGCTGGGTCCTCCAACGCTGCGATACCGAAGTGGTGTATCGGGTGATTTACACCCCGAGCGCTTCGGGAACTGATGTCTCTGCTGAACTGGAAACCACACCTCCCTCACCATGAATCGTCGCCAATTCCTCACCGCCACCTCGTTGGCCGCCGGTGCGGTCGTCACCGGTTGCACCACCACCACCGCTCCTGCCGCCCGTTTCACGCCCAAATCGCGTGTGATCGGAGCCAATGAGGACATCCGCATCGCGGTGGTGGGTTTCAACTCACGGGGCAACGACCACATCGCCGGCTTCAAGAAGATCAAGGGTGTGCGATTGGTGGCGTTGTGCGACGTGGACTCCAATGTGCTCGAGAAAGGCCGCGCCGATCTCGCCAAGGACGGTATCCAAGTCCAGACCTACACCGACGTGCGCAAGTTGCTCGAAAGCGGTGACATCGACGCCATTTCCACAGCCACGCCGAACCATTGGCATGCGCTCTTGGCCACTTGGGCCTGTCAGGCCGGCAAGGATGTGTATGTGGAGAAGCCGGTTTCCCACAACGTGTGGGAAGGTCGCCAAATTGTCGCGGCGGCCCGGAAGTATGGTCGCATTGTGCAAACCGGCACCCAAAGCCGATCCAACCCGGGTTTGCGCGACGCCATCGCCTGGCTGCACGAGGGCAATCTTGGGAAGATTCAAGTAGCCCGCGGCCTGTGCTACAAGCCGCGTCAGAGCATCGGAAATGTGACCGCGCCGACGCAGGTGCCCGACCATATCAACTATGACTTGTGGTGCGGCCCGTCGCCTCTGAAACCCTTGATGCGCTCGAAGTTGCACTACGATTGGCACTGGCAGTTCGTCACCGGCAATGGCGACCTGGGAAATCAGGGCATCCACCAGATGGACATCGCGCGCTGGGCGTTGGGTGTCAGCACCTTGAGCCCGAAGGTGTTCAGTGTTGGTGGTCGTCTGGGTTATCGAGACAACGGAGACACCCCCAATTCTCAGTTCGTCTATCATCAGTACGACAGCGCTCCGTTGATCTTCGAGGTGCGTGGGTTGCCCAAGTCCAAGGAGTTTCAGGACGGCCGCTGGACCAAGAGCATGCCCGACTACCGCGGTGCCCAGGTGGGCGTGGTCATTCACTGCGAGAACGGCTCCATGGTTATCCCGTCGTACGAGAGCGCGAAGGCCTTCGACAAGAATGGTCGCGAGATCAAGTCGTGGAAGCAGAGTGCGGATCATTACGCCAATTTCGTGGCGGCGGTGCGGAGTCGGCGCTCCAGCGATCTCAACGCCGAGATCCTGGAAGGGCATCTCAGCAGCGCTTTGTGCCACACGGGCAACATCAGCTATTTGTTGGGCAAGAAGCTCGCTCCGGAGGCCATCCGCGAGCAGTTGCAGGACAGGCCGGAGGCTGCCGAGACCTTCTCGCGCTTGTCCGAGCACCTCATCGCCAATGGAGTCAACCTGGAGAACCAACCATTGGTACTCGGTGAGTCCCTGCGCATGGATGTGAAGACGGAGCGTTTCATCCGCAACGACCGAGCCAACCAAATGCTCACGCGCGAATATCGCAAGGGCTTCGAGGTGCCGTCACACGTTTGACGGATCGATCCACGGCCATCGCCCTTCAGCCAAAGCCCCACCCGAGTCCGTTACGCGGGTGGGGCTTTCGTTCTTTCGACCGCAGAGTGTGGCCGGGCTTACATCAGTCGTTCAGGTAAAACCGGGCGCAGTTGCCGCCCCAGAATCCGGCGGCGTGCTCTGGACCGAGGTGTCGCACGTAATCCCGAGCCAGCCCTTCGGTTTGCTCGTAGCTGCCGGCCAGCAGGCATACCGGCCAGTCGCTTCCAAACATGAGTCGCTCAGGCTTGAAGGCCTCAAACACCACATCGAGGTACGGACGGAAATCTCCGAATTGCCACTTCTGGTGATCCGCCTCGGTGACCATGCCAGACACCTTGCAGCAGACGTTGGGGTGTTGTGCCAATTCGCGGATTTGTGAGCCCCAAGGCTCGATGAGACCTTGCCGGATCAACGGCTTGGCGATGTGGTCGAGAACGAACGGTTGATCCGGGAATTGCGCCACGAGTTCCAGAGCGGCGGGCAGTTGCTTGGGATAGATGAGGATGTCGTAGGTGAGCCCGAATTGACGCAGGCGACCCATGCCCTTCAGCACCGACGGCCGGACCAGAAAACGATCATCGGGTTCGTCTTGAGCAACATGGCGGACTCCCACAAACCGGTGATGCGAGGCCAGCGGAGCGAGGCTTTCTTCCAGTCGGTCCGATTGAAGGTCCACCCAGCCAACGACTCCGTGGACGCGCGGATCGGCATCGGCCAACCCGAGTAGCCACCACGATTCAGCCAGCGATTGGCGAGCCTGGACTGCGATGGATCCATCGAAACCCAGTGAGCGGTGCAATCGCTCGAGGTCTGCCGGCAGCCAGTCGCGTTGCAGGGCTGAGCCCTCTGGAATCCAAGGGTATTCGGCCGCGCTGTACCTCCAGAAATGTTGGTGGGAATCGAGCTTCATGACGGCAATCTGACAGGGCAGGGGGTTCCTGAAAACCGCTGAAAATCGGGAACCGGGTATCGAATTCGGCTGTTTCGAGGGTTGCCGAGCGTCTGTGACGAAAGGTATCAAGTCCGCGTGCCCAGTGTTGCTGAACAGTTGAAGGCCGAGCGCGAGCGTCAGGAACGCACCGTCCATGACGTCGCCAATGTGACCAACATCAAGACCGACCACATCCGAGCCTTGGAGTCGGGCGATTGGGATGCCTTCGGTGCTCAGGTCTATATTCGCGGCTTCACCCGCACCTACGCCAAGGAGTTGCGGCTCGATATTCCTCGGATCATGTCCGAGTTGGAGACGGAATTGGGCGCGTCGGAAGATTACTCGGCCCCGCCACCCTTGACGGGTCGGCGCAAAGGTCCGCTGGATTTCATCACCTTGTGGCTTTCGCGAGTCCGGTGGCAGTGGATGTTCCCCATCTTGATCGGGCTCGCCGTCTTGGTGGCCGGTTGGATGGGATACCGCTCCTGGGTTTCGTCCCGAATCGTCAGCGGAGGGACAGGGACTCCGGCCCGGAGCGTTCTGGCTCCGACACCGACTCCGGCCACGGTTCCGTTGGGCAATGCCCTGCGGCCCCTGCCGAAAAAGCCGCTGAATGCCCAGGCTCCGTTGCCCACCAACGCGACAACACCACCGGCGCGCACGCGCTGAGCGCGGCACCGGTGGCGTTGAGAAGGGGTGCGGTCCGAAGACCGCACGGCATGGATCAGGCGCTGATCTTCGTCCAGGCCGCGTTGGCCTTGGATGAGGCCACAACGGCTTCGATGAAGGCCATGCCGCGAACGCCGTCCTCGATCTTCGGGTAGTCGTTGGCGATGTCGTCCTTCGCCAGTTTCTTGCCGGCCTGCTTGGCGCGGATCGCACTGGCGAAGTTCTTGTAGATGTTGGCGAAGGCCTCGAGATAGCCCTCGGGGTGGGCGGGAGGCGTGCGGCCCGCGGCCTTGGCGGCGTCGCTCAGATAACCGTTGGCGGTGCGATACACCTGCATGGGTTGATCCATCCACTTCACCAGCAGCGTATTGGGTTCCTTCTGATGCCATTCCAGGCCGCCGAGTTCGCCGTACACGCGGATATTCAGGTTGTTCTCTTCGCCCACCGAGATTTGTGAGCTGTGCAGCACGCCCTTGGCGCCGCCCTTGAAGCGGAGCAGTACGTTGCCGTCGTCGTCCAGCTTGCGACCTTTGACGAAGGCCGTGAGGTCGGCGGCCAGTTCGCTGATTTGCAGTCCGGTGATGTATTCGGCCAGGTTCTCGGCGTGGGTGCCGATGTCGCCAATGCAGCCGGCGGCACCGCTGCGCTTGGGATCGGTGCGCCAGGCGGCCTGCTTCTGACCGGAGGCTTCGAGGCGCGTGGCTAGCCAACCTTGGGGATATTCAACGACCACCTTGCGGATCTTGCCCAGCTTGCCGGAGTGAACGAGGTGGCGGGCTTCCTTCACCAGCGGATAGCCGGTGTAGTTGTGGGTCAGACCGTAGAGGCGGCCGGTCTTCTTGACGATGGCGGCCAATTCCTTCGCTTCGGCGAGGTCGAAAGTGGCGGGCTTGTCGCTCAGCACGTGGAACCCGGCCTCCAGGGCGGCCTTGGCCGCAGGGAAGTGGACGTGGTTCGGTGTGACGATGGCCACGAAGTCGATGCGCTGATCAGCCGGCAAAGCCGCTTCCTTGGCGACCAACTCCTGATAGCTGCCATACACCCGATCGGGCGCGAGGAAGAGGTCTGCACCGGAGGCTTTGGATTTTTCCGCATCTGATGAAAACGCGCCGGCGACCAATTCAATCTGGCCGTCGATGTTTGCGGCGATGCGATGCACGGCGCCGATGAAGGCACCCCGTCCGCCGCCGACCATTCCGTAACGAATCTTTCTGCTCATGATGGATGTGTGTTGAACGACTGTGATTGCCGTGAGGAAACGCCCATGAACATCGCCGGCCACCTCCAACCGAGTCAACGGCTGACGCACGGGGATGCATGGTGAAACGGGGTTCTGCTCTTCCGCTCCGGGAGTCTTTCCCTGTTGTCATGATCCGGGTCTGCACTAATTTCGCGCCCGATTGGGGTCCCGCCAATGGGGTCTCGACCATTCGTCCATGCTTGTCCATTTGCTCAAATCGAAATTGCACCGAGCCACCGTCACCGCAGCCAGCCTCGACTATGAAGGAAGTTTGACCATAGCCGAGGATCTGATGGAGCGCGCCGGCTTGCATCCTTACGAGCGCATCTTGTGCGGCAACATGGCCAACGGTGCCCGCTGGGAGACCTATGCCATCCGAGGTCCGCGCGGCTCTGGAGTCATTGAGCTCAACGGCGCAGTGGCCCATCTCGGCAAGATCGGTGACCGACTCACCATCATGTCATTCGCTGAAGTAGAGGAGTCTGAGGCGGCGGCGTGGAGCCCCAAGGTGATCGTTCTCGATACCAAGAATCAGATCATCAACGAGCGAGGAATTTGAAGCAGGTGATGATCTTTGGTGATCGTGGGTTTCGGACTTCATGAAAATGGCTCATTTGGCCTGAACTGTGAGGTTTTTGGATCAACAGGACGCAATCAGGCTCGATGAAATCGTGACGCTTCGATCGTCGTCGTCGTCGTGACCGGTGAATTTCCTGTTGGTCTGGAGGACCTCTGCGGCGCATAGTTCCCGACCGCCCACACTGGGCTGCCTACTTTGAGCCGATCATGAGAGACGAACTTGAGAAACTGGTTGCCGCCGGAAAGATTCAGAAATCCCACGTTGCCCCGCTGGTCTCGCTGACGGAAGCGGGATTCTGCCACCACAAGAGCTGGGGCTTCGGCCGCATCGTTTCTGTGGATCTTGCCCTCGGTCGCCTGAACATCGATTTCACGACCAAGACGGGGCATTCGATGGACTTGGCCTTCTCGGCGGAGTCCCTCAAGGCCATTGCCAAGGATCACATCCTCGCCCGGAAGGCCCTCGACCTCGACGGGTTGAAGCGCGAAGCCGCTTTGCATCACCTATCGGTCGTGAAGCTGGCCCTCGCGAGTTTCGGTGGCTCTGCCACGGCCGACCAGATCCAGACCATCCTCAAGGATGTCATCAGCAGCGACTGGAAGAAGTGGTGGGAAGTCGCTCGTTCGGAGATGAAGAAAGACGGCCACTTCACCGTGCCGCTCAAGAAGACCGAGCCCATTCTTTATCAGGAATCCGAGCTGAACATTGGTGTGCGTCTGGCCACTGACTTCAAGGCGGCCAAGGGACTCAAGGCCCGCGTCGCGGTGGCTTCGGAAATTCTCAAGAGCGTTACCGACATCAACGACAAGGCTGTGATCACCGAGATCGTGGCCATGCTCAATGCCGACATCACGAACCACGCGGTGACCATGCCGGCTCTGGCGTTGGAAGGCGTGTTCATCCGCGATGACCTCAAAAAGTCGGCGGCTCTCGACATCGCTGAAGGCCCGATCACGGTCCGTGACATTCTCACCAGCCAGAACAAGTTGGTGGATTTCTTTGCTGAGCTGCCGGCGGCCAAGCATCGCCGCACCTTGGAGGCGTTGCGGGATTCTGCGCCGGATTGGGGTGCCAAGCTCATCCTCATCATCAACAACGTCAGCGCCAAGTTGGCCGGCGAGTGCGCCCGGTTGTTGCTGATCGAAAACCGCGGACAGCTGCTCAAGCAGGAGTTGATTCGCTTGGTCAGCCAGCATGGAGCTAGCAGCGAACTGTTGCTCTGGCTGGGCAAGGAGCGTGACGATCATTTCGCCGACATCCTCGGGCCTGAGGTGTTCCGCGCCATGCTCACTGCCATGGAGCGGGACGCTTTCAACGAAAAGCGTTCCAACCGTCTGCACGATTTCATCCTCGACGACATCAAGCTTCTGCCGGAGTTGATTGAGTCGGCCGACATCGAAGTCATCCGCGATCTGACCCGCAGTTTGCAGCTCTCGCCCAGCTTCGATGACATGGACAAGCGGTCGCTCTTCGCCCGCATCGTGAAGGCCTACCCGGCGATCCAGGAAATGATCACCGGCGAGAACAAGAAGGAAGACCACAATTTCCTCGTCAGCTGGCCCAGTTTGCAGCGCCGCCAGGAAGAGTACCAAGACCTCGTCAACAAGCGCATCCCGGCCAACGTCAAGGACATCGCACTGGCCCGCAGCTACGGCGACCTCCGCGAGAATCATGAGTACAAGTCGGCCAAGGAAATGCAGCGGGTCCTTCAGCGCCGCAAGGCCGAGTTGGAACGTGACTTGGGGCGCGCCCGGGGCACCGACTGGGCCAATGTCCGAACCGACGTGGTTGGTCCGGGCACGGTGATCCACGTCACCGAGATCCAGAGCGACACCAAGGAACGCATCTACCTTCTGGGCGCTTGGGATGGAGATCCCGACAAGAACATCCTCAGCTACCTCACTCCGTTCGCGAAGATCTTCTTGGGCCAACCGGTGGGTGGCGAGGTGAACTTCAGCTCGGAAGGTAAGGTGAAGAAATACCGGATCGACGGCATCACTGCCTACGTGCCGGCTGCCTGATAGGTGCGGGATTGGGTCGGGTCGGGATGCTTGGAAAAGGTTTCCGGGCATCCCCAAGCGACGTATGGAAGCGCATCATTCTGATGGGACCGAGCAGGAAGATCCGCTCGCGATGGATCCGAACTGGACGCAGCTGTTGTGGTTTGTAGCCCACACCCGTCCACGAGCGGAAAAGAAGTTGGCCGAGTTCTGCGTTGAGCAGGGCTACGAACACCGACTACCGGTTTATCGCAGCGTAAAAACCTATGCCCGCAAGCGGGTGATCTTCGAAAAGCCGTTGTTTCCGGGCTATATGTTTGCCCGAGTCGAGCGGCGTCATCGATTGATGCTGGTGCAGAACCGATACGTGGCAAACCTCTTGGACATTGAAGACCAAGAGGAGTTTGTGGGCCAGTTGGACGCAATTTACCGGGCTCTCGATGCACGGGTGGAAATCCAAGTGTGCCCTGAAATCAAGCCGGGTTTGCAGGTGCGAATCAAATCCGGACCGCTGCGGGGTACTGAAGGCTGGGTGGAAAGCCGGGCCAAATTGTCCGATGTCCACCTGCGGTTGGATTTCATCGGGCAAGCGGTTGTAGCAAAAATTCAAGCCGATGACCTCGAACTCGTCTGAGCCCGGTAAGGGCACCGCCACCGGAGGTCGAACTGCGACCCGGCCACTACCGCCGCCAACGGCTCGGTCGGTGGTCTTGGAGATCCTCCTTCAACGCGAAGAACCGGGCGATTTTCTGGAACATCGTCTGGATCGTATTCCCGGCATGCTTTCTCTCTCGGAGGGAGACCGTCGCTTGGCTCGGGAGATTGCATTTGGGGTGCTGCGAAATCGCTCCGCTCTGGATCACATGATCTCTTCGCGCACGGATGGCCGTCCTCAGCGTCCGGTGCTTCGTGGCATCTTGCAGATGGGGGTGTATCAATTGTTGTTCCTCGATCGCGTTCCGGATCACGCGGTGGTGAATGAAGCGGTTGTGCTGGCCCGCCTGCGGGGCTTCTCGGCCCAGAGCGGCTTTGTCAACGCAGTGCTCCGCGGCATCACGCGCGAGAAGGATGCCTGTCGCCACGCCTTGCATGCTTTACGGACGCAGGATGCCGCGCTGGGATGGTCACATCCCAATTGGTTGGTGCAGCGGTGGGTTGGAGTCTTGAGTGACGGAGATCTTCAGCGACTGCTGGCCTGGAACAATGCCGCACCGCCCACCATCGCTCGGGTGAACCGGCTTCGGACCACCGCGCAGGCCTTGATGGCTCGTTGGCAGGTGGAGGGAGTGGAAGCGACCCCGGTTCAGGTGGATTGGGCGGATCCTGATACGATTTTTTCTCTGACCCGTCATCCGGCTCTGGAATCCTTGGGTTCCTTTCGCGAGGGAGGGTTTTATATCCAAGATCCCAGCACCCTGATGGCGGTGCAGTTGCTCGATCCGCAGCCGGGTGAGCGCGTTCTGGATCTTTGCTCGGCTCCAGGCGGGAAGGCCTTGGCCATCGCCGAGCGAATGCAGAACACCGGATGCATCGTGGCCCACGACTCTCATGCCGGTCGGTTGGAATTGGTTCGGGAAAATGCCCAGCGCCTTGGGGCAACCGGAATCGAGCTACAACCCAACCCGGAGCTTGGCGGGCCTGAAGTGCGATTCGATCGGGTTTTGGTGGATGCCCCTTGTTCCAACACCGGTGTTCTTCGTCGTCGCATCGAATTGCGCTGGCGCATTCAACCCGAAGAGATCAACCGCTTGGCGGCTGAACAGGCGAAGCTGCTGCATCGAGCGGCCGAGCGTGTGCGTCCGGGTGGCGTTCTGGTTTACAGCACCTGCAGTCTGGAACCCGAGGAGAAC
This sequence comes from Akkermansia muciniphila, assembly GCA_945861075.1. Lineage (GTDB taxonomy): Bacteria > Verrucomicrobiota > Verrucomicrobiia > Limisphaerales > UBA9464 > SXXZ01. The sequence goes on along the minus strand of CAMATE010000070.1, from coordinate 2,306 downwards.
GATCACGTGGTCGATGCGTTCCTGAGAGACCATCCGGAATGGACCCAGGTTGTGCGGCGCACCCTTCACCCGGTTCAAACGCCGGTGGATGGCGCCTTTGCCGCGAAGTTGCTGCGGGCTGCTTGATTTGGCATTTTGATCCCGTGCTGCACGCCTCCCTGAATTGCCCTGAGACTTGGTCTCCATTTCTTCAATCCAGCCCGGTCTGGGCATTGTGCCTTGAGTGGTTGCAAACTTTGACTCCGGAGACGCCGCTGGGGAGTTATGAGTTGGACGGCCCCACGCTGCATGCCTCGGTTCAGGAATACAGCACGCAAGACCGAAGCCTGTGCCGTTTTGAGAGTCACCGGGAACACATCGACATCCAGTACACGATCGCTGGAATCGAAACGATTGACTGGATTCCGAGGGATGCCCTGACGCCGGACGGTCCCTTCGCCAACGATGTGCAGTTCTGGCACCCGGCTGATGGGTACACTCCCATCACCCAGTCAGTGGGCCGTTTTTCGATCTTTTTCCCCAGCGATGCCCATCGCCCGAAGGTGATCCACGGGCAATCGACCCTCATACGTAAGGTGGTGATCAAGATCCCGGTAACCCGTTTTCCGGCGAGTCGCTAGGCGGGAACTGCCTTCGGCTTGCTTCCCCGAGTAACGATCCTGCAAGTTGATGGCATGTCCGGCTCTTGGGTGGTGGGTTCTTTCGGGATGCGAGGTGGCCTTGTCGTATTGGCTGGGCTTTTGGTCACCCCAATCGTGCATTCCCAGTCCCTCGTTGGCCCCATTGTCAGTCCCGTCAATGGCCACCAATATCACTTGTTGGCCGAGAGTTCCTGGCAGGATGCCGAGGCGACGGCGGTCAGCTTGAAAGGCCACCTCGCCACGGTACGCAGCCCCGAGGAGCAGGCGTGGGTTTTCGAACAATTTGGTCAATGGGGTGGAGAATCCCGAAGTCTTTGGATTGGTCTGCGGAGAACGGCCCCGGGAGGTTCCTTCGCTTGGGTGAGCGGTGAGCCTTTCTCGTACACCCATTGGCTGCCGGGCCAACCGGATGACTCGCCGCTCACCCAAGGCGAAAACCATGTCCACATGATCAACTCGGGCAATGCCTATGGGCACCCCGGTGGTTTTTGGAACGACCTCGCCAGCCCGAATTCCGTGTTCACGGTCTTCAATCCGGTGTGTGGTGTGGTGGAGGTGATTCCGCCCTCAGCACCAGAGGTTCGTCTCGCAGTGGTTCAAGATTCGAAGGGTTTGCTCATTCAGGCCGAGACGCCTTTGAGCACCGTTCGTCTCGTCTGGGAGGTCGCCACCGCTCTGAGTCCGTCCTCCTGGTCGGTGGTCGATGTCCAGTCCGACGCCGTCGGGCGGGCGAAATGGGTTCGACCGTTGATCTTCGAGCGTTCCTCTGAATTTCTCAGGGTCCGTGCTTTTGACACACCGGGTTTCAATGCCCGGCTGGATCGATTGATCCGTGAGGTGCGTGTGACGCATCCGGAGGCGGTTTTGTTGGAAGCCAATCCCGTGCTGTCGTCCATCGTGACCGAACTCCCGGAATGGGTGGGCTTGCGAGCGGTTCTTCGGGTGAACGGCGGCACGGTGGTCGCCGAACAAACCGACCTATGGGGCGACCCTCGGATGGATTTCAGGGCGATTCCCTGGATGGGGGACATGGATCTTCCGTGGCCAGTGGCCATGGATTTGGAACAGGCCGAATCGGCCCTTCGGGATGCCGGTTTCGGATCCGAATACCGGACGGTGACGCTCCGTCGTCCGGTCTATCCCGGAATGACCGAGCCGTATTTCATCTTCGGCACGCCGACCCGCGGATTCATTTTCGTCGGCACCGTGACCCGAAAAGTGTTTCCCGGGAATTGATCTGAATGCGTTTGCCGACCGAGCCGCGGCACCATTCCAACCTGCGATCTCGGCAGGTTCAAACGCCTCAGGATTCCTGGAGGTTGGGGATCAGAATCGCACGGCGATGGAGATCTTTGAGTGTGGGTGTCGTTAGCCTGGGTCGTCGAGCTCGCCCTAGAAGTCTATTGTCTTGCAGATGCGGAAGCGGAAGAGGATTCCGCATCCCAAGAATTGATTGCGGTACGATGTTGGTCGCCAGGTACGGCTGGTGTCTCCGAGGATCGCGAGGGTGACAGGATGGACGCCATATTTGTCAAAGATTCGGCAGTGGTAGATGAAGAGTCGTCGGGGCAGGTCAGGGTCGTGGTCCGTCTGGACTTCGATGTGGATGAAGAGCCACTGTTCGGTACCATCGCGCAGGCGGACTTTGAGAAGTTTGTCGACCCG
>CAMATE010000069.1 GCA_945861075.1 Akkermansia muciniphila | reverse complement strand
GGTGGCCACAAAGAGGAGAGAATCTCCCAGGTCAAAGACTTCACGCACCTTGCCGGATTTCACCTTGGTGATTCCGGGAAGGTCGAGGGAAAGGATGGGATCCGGCGACACGGCAAAAAAGTAGTGCCTGAGCGGTTCAGCCCGAAGCGAAATGTGGCGGCTCCGGATGCGCCGTCGCGGGCCAGTTGAGGCGTTCTTGAACCCCAGTGGGGCCGACTTTACTTCCATGGAGACGGCATCACCCTTGGGACATGTCCGTGATCGCCAATGGCGAAACCGTTCCGGCCCCGTTGCCCTGCACCATCGAGCAGTTCCTGGTGCATCAGGGGCTTCTCCCGCGCAGTGTCGTCGTGGAACACAATGGTGAAGCGGTTGCTCCTTCCGAGTTTACCGAGCGTCCCTTGAGAGCTGGAGACCGCTTGGAAATTGTCCGAATCGTGGCTGGGGGCTGAGGTCTTGGAGGGAGCCCTTTTGGATCAGCAATTCCCGTCACCTGCGGGAGTGCCATTCGGGATTTCCGTACCGGGCTTCCATGGCCGCTTGGGCGCGCTCCATGGGGAACTCGGACCCGGCGTGATGGGCCCCCCACGCACGGATCCAGGCCTCGCTCAATGCTTGCGGAGTGGTGGACACATTCCGGACGAACGCCGAGTGATCACGACTCTGGCGGTAGTCGGGTTGAGCCGACGGAAACTTCAATAGTTGCGCGATGAGGCTCAGTGGGAACTTGTAGAGGATGGTTCCATGGAACAGCAGGTGGTTGCGTTTGCGGCGCTGTGCGTTGCCGGAGAATTTGCGACCCTCGATCGCCAGGTCTGTGTGGCCTTCGACGGTGACGGGTAGGGAGAGCAGGTCGGCCAGAAGTTGGCGGTTCTGCTCCATGATCCATGCGTTGGCTCCGGTGATGGATGCCAACGGACCGGCTTCTGGGATGCGCAACACGAGCCCGTAATTCCAGCATCCCGGCCCTTGAAGGACCGCGCCGCCGCCGCTGCATCGACGCAAGATCGGAACTCCGTGGTGCTCGCAGGTTTCGGATTGGGTTTCCACGGCGGCTTGTTGGCCGTATCCCAGAACAACAAAAGGGGTGGGGGACTCCCAAAACCAGAGGGCTTCACCTCCTTCGCCGGATTCCGCGCGATCCAAAAAGGCTTCGTCCCAAGCCAGAGGCTCGGCCGGGGATTGCGGGCTAGGGGGCTGGAACCATTCCATGACGGTCTGCGCAGCTAGCCTTGAACCGGGGGCTTCTTTCAAGGTGGAAGCGTGGATGAAAGAGAACCAAGGAATCCTCGGTTTCCCCTTTTCGAATCGTCGGTGTGGCGTTAACACGACCGGACTGATGACCACTTGGATCAAGGGAATTGCCGCCCTGTCATTCTTTCTCCTCGCCTCATTGTGCCTTCAGCGATTCCGTTCGGACTTCTCATCGGTTGAAGTGAGGCGGGCGGGCTTGGATGCCGCAGAACCCGCTGTGGAATCCACTGCCGAGCCCGCGCCGGATGCTGCGACCAATGCCGCTGCTGTAGTTGGAACAGTCGCCCAAGCGGCCGGCGCAACCAACGGGTCCTCCAGCGTTTCCACGAATATCCCCTCGGTCGCTCCGGCGAAGGCACCTGCCAAAAAGCCCGACAAAAGCCGAAGCTTTCTCTGGATGGGTGGGTTTGTCGCCTCGCTGCTGGGTTTGGCCGGGCTGGTGGGCTGGGAGATAGCGCGCTGGTTCTCGCGCAGGACTGGGGATGTCCTCCTATCCGAGAACGCACCGTCGTCGACCGATGCCGAATATGAGGCCGCCGAGGCTGAATGGGCCAATGGCAATTCACTGGAAGCGGTTCGGATGATGCGCGAGTACCTCGACAAGAATCCTTCCGAGCAGTACGCGGCGATCCGGATTGCTGAGATTTACGAGAAGGACCTTAACAACTTTGTCGCTGCCTCTTTGGAACTGGAGGAGGTCCTGACCAAACGGTTGAGTCGCGAGAAATGGGGTTGGACCGCCATCCATTTGTCCAATTTGTACTCGGGCAAAATGAATCAACCGGACAAGGCCATCGCGTGGTTGGAGCGCATCATCCGCGATTATCCGGAGACCGCTGCGGCCAAGAAGGCCCGAGTTCGCTTGGGGGTGCCGGAGGAGTCGGCGGCTCCAGCCGTGGCAGCGGATCCCGAGCCCGATCCCGATGCAGGCGACGCGAATTTGCCGAAGGGTTTCACTTCCAAGAAACGCTAACGGTCTCGGGTATCCAGCACCGGAGCATGGGTAAACCCCGGGTCATCCTGCATCTGGACATGGATGCGTTCTTCGCTGCGGTGGAGCAGCGGGACCGTCCGGATTTGAAGGGGTTGCCGGTCATCGTTGGCGGTTCACCATCGTCGCGCGGCGTCGTGTGTGCGGCCAGTTACGAAGCCCGCCGATTTGGGGTTCGATCGGCGATGCCCAGTCGCACCGCAGGCCGATTGTGTCCGCATGGGGTTTTCCTGACACCTCGGATGGATCGCTACCGTGAGGAGTCGCGGGCGATCTTCAGTCTGGTGGCCGAGAGCGGCGCGGAAGTGGAGCAGGTGTCCGTTGACGAGGCTTACCTCGATGCGTCCTGTCTGAATTTGTCTGAGGACACGGAAGAGGCGCTGGTCTTTACGGTCCGGTGGGCGCGTGAACTCAAGGCACGCATCCGTTCCGAGCGGCAATTGACCGCCAGCATCGGCATCGCCTCCAACAAGCTCATGGCTAAGGTGGCCAGCGACTGGGGAAAGCCCAATGGATTGCTGCTGATTCCCGATCGCGATCGTGCTGCTTTCTTGCGTCCACTGCCTGCGCGGACTCTCCATGGGGTGGGCCGGGTGACCGAAGAGGTTCTGCTCAAGGTGGGCATCCACACGGTGGGAGATCTCCAAGATTACCCTGGCGACCTCAAGGCCTTGGTGGGCGCCTGGGGACCAGTCCTCAAGTCGTTTTCTCTAGGCATTGATGATCGACCGCTTTCGCAGGACGACACCATCAAGAGCATCAGTAGCGAGAACACCTTTTCGCAAGACACCGCCGATCGCCCCACATTGCGGAGCGTCTTGAGGGAACAGGCGGCCGAACTTTCCACCAAACTGCAACGCCACGGAGTCGCCGCGCAAACGGTGCAGGTGAAGGTGCGCTATGGCGACTTCTCCACCTTGACCCGTCAGTTCTCCGTTGAGGAACCGGTAGCGGGTGCCCGGGATTTGTATCGCCTGGCCTGCTGGTTGTTGGCGCGTCACCAGTTGGTTCATCGACCGTTGCGTTTGTTGGGATTGGGGGTCAGTGGATTGATCGAAGATGGCGGGCGTCAGATGGTGTTTGATTGGAAATCCAGTGAGCATTCCGTAAGCACGACTTGAACTCGACGGCCTTCACCGGCTAGACACGGAGGCATGCCGTCGAATCTTCATCTTCTTCGATGGGCATCCTTCTGCTGGGTGTTGATCCTTCTGACGAGTGGTTGCACCACGCCATTTTCAGCCGTCGCGGTGAATCCGCTGCGTTCGGAACCGACTCCAGGATGGGATCCGGGTGAGATTAGTCGAACCAGCCAAGCCGTTTTGGATGAACGTGGTTGGGGCGTTGCTTGGAGAGCCCGGCCCGCTGCGGCTCTGGCGGCTTTGGAACCCGATGCCGGAATTCCCTGGGTGGGCCGGACCATTGTCGAAATCGCGCTGGCGGCCGCGATCGACCGGCAGAGGAACGGCGATCGCTCGAGCGAGTGTGACGGGCTTTACCTCCACGCCGCTGAACATGCGGCCAGTTTGAAGAGTTCCAGCGATGCTTCCTTCAACGCCTTCGTGGATCGAGCCAGTGGATTTGCTGTTTCAAGACTGCTCGATCGACATGGTCAGGCACTTTGGGATTCCAGCCGGTCGGCTCCTGCGGGGTTTACAGGTCCATCCCGGCGCTATCAGTGGATCCGGAGTTCGGCGGTGACGGGTGATGACGGTTTGGGTCCTTGGCGCCGGGTGGTTCCCGTCGATCGGTTTGAAGTGCGGAAGGGGCCGCCAATTTCTTCGATTGTCGGCCTGGGAGCGGCCTGTGTTGGAAAGGTTCAGCGGCCTCGGGTGCCAAGAGGTCTAGCCGACGGGTTGCAGTTGCCCGATGGCACCTGGCAACCCCTGACTGTGACCATCGAGTTCGGCCCGGAGGCCCCGTTGCGGAGTGTGGTTTTCCGGGTGCATGATCGGAAGAGGACCGAAGTGGTGGAGTCGAGCGGCCGGACCCGGGGACTGTCCGGGGATTTTGTCACTCCATTTGCCGTTCGGACCCGCGAATTGGATCGGCAGAATTTGTTGAGCCTCGGTTTGCTGGGGTTTCTGCGTGGGGACAGGTTTTCTGAGGAAACGGGTCTTTACCCGCTGGAAACACCCAGCAACGACAAGATTCCGGTGGTGTTCGTTCATGGCCTCTTGAGTGAGCCCAATACGTGGCGCTTCCTGCACGCAGCGCTTCTGGCCGATCCCGTGATCCGTCAGAAATATCAGTTCTGGGCCTTCCAATACCCCAGCAGCACGCCGGTCCAATGGTCCTCCACCCGTTTGCGGCAAAGCCTGGCCCAGTGGCAGCAACGCATGGATCCCGAGGGCACGCATACCAACTTGCACCGGATGGTGCTGGTGGGTCACAGCATGGGAGGACTGCTCTCGCGGATGCAAATCGTCCCGGGAGGGGGCTCTCTGTATGGGCGATACTTCACTCGATCCATTGATGAATTGCGCGTGGAAGAACCCCAACGACGCATGCTCCGGGACATGTTCTTTTTCGAACCGAATCCGCGGGTGGGACGAGTCGTCTTCATTTGTGTTCCGCACGGTGGGAGTCCAATGGCGACCGATTGGCCGGGGCGCGCCGCCCGGTATTTGGCCCGTTTGCCCATCACCGCTCTCGAAGTCACGGCCGACCTGATGACCTTCAATCGGGATGCCCTCACGGTTCGCGGGCGCATTATTCCGGGTAGCAGCATCGAATCTCTGCGTCCCAACAGTGATACCGTCCAGCTCCTCGGTGAGTTGCCGATGGACCCGCGGGTCCAAGTCTCCAGCATTATCGGTTGCCAAGACGGTTGCGGCGATCCGAGGCATTCCTCGGACGGGGTGGTGCCTTACTGGAGCAGCCACTTGGATGGAGTGCCGGAAACGGTGATCCCGTCGGATCACAGTGGACACAATCACCCCGTGTGCGCCGCGCAAGTGAGCAGGCTGCTCCACGAGCACCTCCAGCCTTAAGGTTGTTGAGCGGTGCTGATTTTAACCGCTTCCCATGGTCCGGGGTGGTGCGTAGTTTTCCGCGTCCTTTTTGCAAAACATCATGAGCAAGCAGTTCTTCCCCAAGATCGGCCGGATCGCCTACGAAGGTCCGGATTCCAAGAATCCCCTGGCTTTCAAGCACTTCAATGCGGATGAGGTGGTCGAAGGCAAGACGATGCGTGACCACATGCGCTTTGCCGCGGTTTATTGGCACACCATGCGGGGAACCGGTGGCGACATGTTCGGCTGGGGAACGGCTGATCGTTCCTGGAACACCGGTGAGTGCTCCACCAAGGACGCCATCGCCCGGGCCCGTGCGTTCTTCGAATTCGCGACCAAGCTGGGGGTTTCCTATTACGCTTGGCACGACCGCGACCTCGGTTCCCACGGCAAGAACCTCAAGGAGGCCAACGCCCAGTTCGACGCCGTCGGCACCGAACTCAAGAAGCTCCAGAAGGACACCGGCATCGGCCTGCTGTGGGGCACTGCCCAGAACTTTGTCCACCCGCGCTACATGCACGGTGCGGCCACCAGCTGCAATGCCGACGCATTCTGCTTCGCGGCGGCGCAGGTGAAGAAGGCCATGGATTGGACCCATGAGCTCGGCGGTCAGGGTTATGTGTTTTGGGGTGGGCGCGAAGGTTACGCCACGCTGCTCAACACCGACATGAAGCGCGAACTCGACCACCTGGGCCAGTTCCTGCACATGGCGGTCGACTACAAGAAGAAGATCGGCTTCAAGAACCCGTTCTACATCGAGCCGAAGCCCAAAGAGCCGACCCGCCACCAGTACGACAGCGACGCGGCCTCCTGCCTGAACTTCTTGCGCGAGTACGACCTGCTCGAGCACTTCAAGCTCAACATCGAGGTCAACCACGCCTGGCTGGCCGGCAAGACCATGGAGCACGAGCTGGAAGTCGCCGGGGCTGCCGGGGCCCTGGGATCCATTGACGCCAACATGGGTGACTACTTCCTGGGCTGGGACACCGACCAGTTCCCGACCGACTTGTACCTGACCACCAAGACGATGCTCACCGTGCTCAAGTACGGCGGATTCACCACCGGTGGCGTGAACTTCGACGCCAAGGTGCGCCGCGAGAGCTTCCAGGCCGACGACTTGTTCATCGCTCACATCGCGGGCATGGACACCTTCGCCCGGGGCTTGAAGATCGCCGCAGCTATCCGCAAGGACGGCCGGATCGACGCCTTCGTCAAGAACCGCTACCGCACTTGGGATTCGGGCATTGGTGCCAAGATCGAGGCGGGCAAGGCCTCCTTCGCCGATTGCGAGAAGCACGCGCTGGCCTTGGGCAACGTCTCGGGCCTCGAGTCCGGCCGCCAGGAGATGCTGGAAGCCATCTTCAACGAATTCATCCGCTGATCGCTGTGCCACCCGATGAGGTGGCAGCCACAGGGCCGGAGTCTCTCCATCACGAGGACTCCGGCCTTTTTGGTCTCGATCGATGCCTCGGCTGAAGTCGTCGGTTCGATGAGGTGTCGACCTCGATGGACAGAATCCGCACTATCCCTCCCAGATCCTTTCGCAATTCATCCCATGACCTCCGAATGCACCGTTTTCGGCACGCTGCCAGATGGCCGCGAAGCCCACCGATTCGTCTTTCGCAATCCCAACGGCACCACGCTGAAGTTCACCAACTACGGAGTTTTGGTGACGGAGCTCCACACGCGGGACCGTCACGGCAAGCTGGGGAATGTGGTTCTGGGGTTTGATACCCTGGCCCGCTATCTTCAAGGTCACCCGTTCTTTGGATGCATCGCCGGCCGTTTCGCCAATCGGATTGCCCGGGGGAAGTTCACCTTGGACGGAAAGGACTATGTGCTGGCCACCAACAATGGCCTGAACCACTTGCACGGCGGGTTGGTGGGCTTCGACAAGAAACTTTGGACGGCCGGTCCCGTTCAAACGACCGAGGAAGCGGTCTCGGTGGACCTGACCTACACCAGCCCTGACGGCGAGGAGGGCTATCCCGGTGCGCTGACGGTGACGGTCACCTACACGCTGACCCGTGACGATGTGTGGCGGATCGATTACCGGGCCACGACCGATGCTCCGACGATTCTAAATCTTACCAATCACAGCTTCTTCAACCTCGCGGGCAGCGGTGATATTTTGTCGCACGAACTGGAAATCGCTGCGGATCAGGCGACGGAGGTGGATGAGGGTCTCATCCCGACCGGTCGGCTCCTGCCGGTGGCTGGGACGGCCCTCGACTTCACCCGTCCGACCGCGATTGGTGCCCGCGGAATGAACACCGGCCTGACTCCTCCGGGATACGACCACAATTTCGTGCTACGGCACGGAGGCGGGTCGATGGGGTTGGCCGCACGGGCCTTCGAACGTACCCACGGGCGCATGATGGAATGCCACACGACCCAACCGGGCGTGCAGTTGTGGACCTTCAACCGGACGCCGGAAGGTGTGGTTTGCACCGGCGGTGTGACCGTTCCGAAGCACGGCGGTTTTTGTCTGGAGACACAAAATTTCCCCGACGCCATTCACCATCCGGGATTCCCCTCGTGTGTGTTGCGGCCGGGTCAGGTTTTCACCAGTTGCACCGAGTACCGCTTCGGCACCTGCTGAGTCTCCGTTGATCGGAGCCCGAGGTTGGGAACGTATCCGGTGACACAGCGAGGCGGGATGCTTCAGCCGGGGGGCCAGCTCATGGGTCGCTTGCCGAGCAAGTGGCAGTGGAGATGAGGAACGCTTTCGCCACCATCGCGCCCGTGGTTGATCACCAAGCGATAGCCGCTGGATTCGAGTCCGAGACTCCGGGCAACCTCGGCCGCCTTGAGGAGGAGGTGCCCCAAGAGGGCTTGATCTTCTGGCAGGGCCTCGCCGATTCGGGGGATCGGCTTTTTGGGAATCACCAAGACATGCACCGGGGCCTGGGGTTGGATATCGTGCAGTGCCAGAACCTGATCGTCTTCATAGGCGATCTTGGCGGGGATTTGGCGGGCGATGATGCGTTCGAAGAGGGTCATAGGACGTGGATTCGATGGGTGCGTGACACCGGGTTTGGAAACTGGGGTGAACCCATTTCCCGGCAAGGTCGTCGCCCGGATTCGGGAAGGCAATGCAGGGCTTTTCCAGAATGACATTTGACCATGGCGCTCTGCGCTTCCTAGGTTGGAGGCGTTAGACCTTTCCCAATATGAGCACTACCTATGTTCCTTTGATCAGCTCCGGTGTCGCCGGTCCGCTGGGCGTCCTCCACCTGCCGCGTTTGTGGCTGAAAGCCTCGCTCGAGGCCCGCAACAAGATCGCCCCGGGTTATCCGGCCCTATCCAAGGGATATGACTCCATGGTTCTGGGTGCCCTGGGTCTGGACACCGAAGCGGTTCGCAAATTCATCGTCGAGCAGCACCCGACCTATCCTCAGTTCGAGGCCTGGATCCACAAGCAGTCCGGCGTGAACCTGACCCCGGGAAACATCCACCAACTGAATGTTTCCATCGCCGGCTATATTCACACTCCGGATGTGCGCACGTCGATCTTGTCGGCCAATGGCATCCCCGATAACGGCACCGTCAAGCCCGACGCCATCAGCCTCAACGACCTCGATGATTGGTTGGAGTTCCACCATGCCGTCCTGAAGTGAGTCTGAAGTTCAGAATCTGAAGCAAACTTCGACACGGGGTGCCTCTGGAGACGGGGGTGCCCCGTTTGCTGTCCGGGCCACTCTCTCCGCCTAGGGCAGGATGAGTTCGGCGGGCAGGCGGGCGACGTGTTCGTCGGGGATTCGAGAGTCCTCGGAGTCTGGGGCTGGGAGGGTGCTGGTCACATGGCCGTCTGCGAACCACGTTTCGGCACGACGCGAGTGTCGGAAGTGGACGGTTGGTCCTTCGAGGTCGAAATAATAAAACTCCTCCAGCAGCGGATGTTCGGGTGAGGCCGGGGGTTGGAAATCGTTGATTTGCGCACAGTCAGCGAAGACGGCGCATCCGGCGGGCGAACGCAGTGTGGCGATGGGGACTCCCGAGGTGCCCCGGGTGCCGACCCTCAGGTTGTAGCCGTAGCCGAAAGCCGCTCCGCGGGCCTTGCTCTTGAAGCGTGGATTGGCGCGGTTGAGAGCCGGACAAACCTCGACGCCGCGAGATTGGAGGTAAGGCCACAGGGGTCCAGTGGCAGGTTCAAATCGGCGTTCTCCTTCGGCTCCATCTTCCAGCCATCCAAACCAGTAGTTCCAACCGTTATTGGTGCGTGAGCCCCGCTCGACGAACGCGATGCCTCTGTGGTCGTCCCAGTAGAGTTGGGTGGCCAAGCCCACTTGGCGCAGGTTGGAAGTGCAGACGGTCGCTTGAGCCGCAGATCGAGATCGAACCAAGGCAGGCAGGGTGAGTGCGGCCAAGAGGGTGATCACCGCGATGACCACGAGAAGTTCGAGCAGCGTGAAGGCCCGTGTCGGTGATTCCGCGTGCAAGGATCGGGTCCGATTCATGGGCGGATGGCGACCACTCGGTAGAACTGGACTGGCAACAACCCATCTCTCGGGTCCCACAGATCGAGTGGGGCAGTCTGGCTGGCCTGTGTTTCGGCGACCGTACTCCAGTCGGTCAAATTGCCCGATGCCTCCAAAGTGTAGCGCCAGCCGGCCACCGCATCCAAATTAACACCGCCATCACGGGCCCGAAGGCGCAAGATCGGAGGCTCTGGTACGGTGATCGAAATGTTGTCGATCCACCCCCGGGCCAATACCGATCCGGCATAGAGCGGATTCTGGCCGGCTCCGGAGTAGTTGCTGATGGCGAAGGTATCGACCTGAAAGCGTGTGAAATTGGCCGGCAATACGATGTCGGTGAGCTGCGGTCCGGGTTGCCCATCGGTCAGCATGCTCATGCGTGCGGTTCGGTGGGTGCTCGAGTAAGCCAATTCGAAGCGGTAATGGCGGCCTGTTTCGAGGGTGACGTAGCTGTCGGCGTAGCCCCAGGGCAGGCGGCCATCGGAGGGGATCATCACCGGAGACAGCGATGCCGAGACCGCGCCGGCCTCTCCAAACCAAGTCCACTCCACGGTGTTCTTGGGACCGGGGAACGATCCTCGGGAGTAGTTCGTGGCCAGCGCGTCGTTCTTTCGAATCAGGCCTGCGGCGATTTGGAAGGTGCCAGGCTGACTGGCCAACACGCCGACCGCATGCGATTCGAGAGTGAGATCGAAGGCGAAGCGGAAGTCGTCGTTGGCCGTGAGAGAACCGGGTAGGGGAAGGGCGAAGAAGCTGTTGGGTCGTGCGGAATCCCAAGCGACGTTGAGTCTTTGTTCTGTGGCGTCCCAATGAAAGAGGGATCCATCGCCCCAAGAACGCCAACCCCGCAAGCTGGGATCCGTCGTGAAGGTTTCTTCGATCGTGTCACCCGAGAGTTGGGCTTCCAGGCATGCCAGACCGATCACCGCTGAAGCGATGGATCGGCACTTCTGGAGAAAAGCGGTCACGGTCGAGACTTGGTTTTTTCAAACGGGCAGTGGCGGCAACCACTGCCGCAACAGTAGCCCCGGCGGAGATGGTAGGCACGGGTGAAGACCATTCGTCCATCCTCGGTGAAATAGGTGTCCGCTTCTTCCAGGGGAGGAACGGTTGAGCCGCACTGGTCGCCGATGGCGCAGGCCCGACAGAGACAAGTCTTTCCCTGGAGTGCTATTGGAATGCCATCGAGCACCTTCGGCGAAATGACCAGGGATTCACACCAACACGGATCCGGGGCTGGGTCGGCTCCAAACGCCCGGCAGCAGGCATTGGCCTGACCGCAGAGCGGACAGTGATCTTCGCAAACCGTGCCGGTGTGAATCATGAGTGCGGATGCTCTCAAGGTTGCTTTCGCGACATCCGGTGCCAAACGACAATGCCGGCCATCGCCGAAGCCATCAGGGACCAGGTGGTCGGCTCGGGCACGGTTGTGACACTGGAAAATCCATCAATGTCGGCTTTTCCGCTGAGCACCTCGATGCGGAGATAAGAAGCCTCGGTGAGGTTCACGGGTTTGCCATTGGCATCGAGGGCCCAAGCCAGGTCGAAGCTCGTGCCACCGGCTGAGCCTCGGTAGAGAGCCCGCATTTGCTCCAGAGTCTTGCCGGAGAATTCGATGGGCTTGAGTGAAGCACTCATCGGAATACCGAAGTCGCCCGATCCATCCGTGGGATAGTAGTGATCTAGTTTCGGGGCTTTGGCTGGATCGAGGACGTACCAGGTCTTGCCGTCGCTGCTGACGCTGATTTTCTGAGTCCCGGAGTTGGGGTTGAACAGCGAACCATCGGTGGCCGGTGCACCGATCGGACTCCAATTGGCATCGAAGTCGTTCGTCATCAGGAATCCGGTGCTGCCGAAGACCGTGAAGTCGAGGCCGTCGGGGTTGCCAATGGCATTCTTCAGCGCGGAATCCCAGCGGAGCGTGAGCGAACCGCCGGTGCCGATGCTGACCAGTTGAGCCTGCGTGTAGGGCGGAGCGAAAGGGTCTACAGGTCCGCCGAAGTCTCCTGTGGTGATGCGGCTGGGCGATCCGATGGCTGCGGTGGCGTTCGTGTAGCCGGGAGTGTAACCGGTTCCCGATTGGTACTCCACCACAGTGGACGGGTATTGGGCCTGTAGGCTCAGGGCTGCGTTGCTGGCGAGGATCATTCCGACGGCGAAGGATCCCCACGCGGGGATTCCAACGGCTCGGACAGTCGAGTTGCGTTCAGTGTGCATGGTCTCCGGTCACGGCGATGGCACGCCTGGTTCAGGGGCATGCCAAGGTGTGTCAATGAAGACCAGGCCGAGAGGAAGGAAGGGGAGTCTTGAATGTTTGAAACGCAAAACGCCTCCAATCCACCGGCAAAACAGGGAATGAAGGCGTCAGACATTCAGTAATGTTTCCATCCCGGCATACAGGCAGGGAGTGGCTGGCCTCATCCTTCGCTTTGCGGCGAAGCGGTTCTGGCCTAGGGCCGGAACCTGACGAGCATCATTGGCGCGATATCCTGACTACAGGCTTCGAACCTCGCCCCCGCCTTCCCAGACTCGCGTCCAGTGGCTGTCGTGTACGACCAGGGGGTTTGTTGCCTGATACAGTGGCGCAACCGTCGCCGATTCTCACGGCGTTCCCGCACTTCCAACGATGTTTTGATTTAGGCTTTTTCGAAAAGGAACAAGCCCGTCAAAGAACTGGGCGCTAGAGACTACAATCACTGGGGCAAATCAAGAGTCAAATCGGCGGCCTTCAAGAAAGTTGGCCTTCACGCTGGAAAAATCCCAATCCCGGGGCATCGTCCGCGACCGCCGGCTCATTCATTGGATGAGCGCGGGCTCTTTATGGATGCAACTCAAGATTCTGGCGCCCAGCCACGCCGTCGTTTCCTCGCGGAGGCAGCGGCAGGCGCTGTGGGTGCCTGCTGTGTCGGCGTGCCGCTGGCTTCCGGTCTGGTGGCCTGGCTCGATCCGCTCTCCAAGGCCAGTGGATCCGGCGATTGGATTCAGGTCGCCAGTCTTTCGAGCGTGCCTACCGATGGGACTCCGGTCCGCGTCACCGTGGTCACCGGAAAATCCGATGCCTGGACGAGGGATGCCGCCGTGCCTGTCGGTGTTGTCTATCTGCGACGCACGGCACCAGCCCAAGTGGTAGCGTTGCATTCGATCTGTCCTCACGCTGGTTGTTTCGTCGATTACCAGACCGACCGTCGTGCCTTCTTCTGTCCCTGCCATGACAGCACCTTCGCAGTGGATGGTTCGATCAACGATCCGCGATCACCGAGCCCGCGACCCATGGATACCCTGTCGGTCGAGGTTCGGGGCGAGGCTGTCTGGTTGCGTTTCCAGAACTTCCGATCCGGCATCCCAGCCAAGGTGGCACTGACATGAAGAAGCTCATCGATTGGATCGACCAGCGAACCGGAATGCAGGGGCTGCTGCACGAGGTGCTCTTCGAGCGGATTCCCGGAGGAGCCCGCTGGCGCTACGTTTGGGGCAGTACGTTGAGTTTCTGTTTCCTCATTCAAATTCTGACGGGTGTGGTGCTGTGGATGGCTTACAGCCCGAGCGCTACCTCCGCGTGGGAGAGCGTGTACTACATCCAGCATGAGATGACGGGCGGATGGTTCCTGCGTGGATTGCACCATTTCGTCGCGCAGGCCATGCACGTGCTGCTCGTGTTGCATTTGCTGCAAGTGATCATCGACGGAGCCTATAAGGCGCCGCGCGAGGTCAACTACTGGTTTGGTGTGGTGCTCCTCATGCTCACGCTGGGTTTGGGCCTGACCGGGTATTTGCTCCCTTGGGATCAAAAGGGCTTTGGCGCGACCAAAGTGGCCACGAGTCTGGTCGGAATTGTGCCGCTGGTTGGCCCCTCTCTCCAAAAACTCGTTGTCGGCGGATCTGACTACGGCCACCACACGCTCACTCGGTTCTTCGCCCTTCATGCTGGGGTGTTGCCGGGGTTGATGATCGCGGCCATCGCGGCGCACGTAGCCTTGTTCCGCAAGCATGGCATCACCGCCAAACAGCCGTATCGTAAGCCCGAGGCGAATTTCTGGCCGGACCAAGTGCTCATGGATGGCGTTGCCTGTTTGGCGGTTCTGGCGTCGGTGGTGTACCTGACCGTTCGGCATCACGGGGCCGAGTTGCATGCGCCCGCCGATCCGACGCAACCGTTCAACGCGGCGCGCCCGGAGTGGTATTTCCTCTTCCTGTTTGAGTTCCTGAAACTGGATTT
>CAMATE010000068.1 GCA_945861075.1 Akkermansia muciniphila | reverse complement strand
GGAACCGAATCCAAGCCACGCCGTGTTTCTGGTAGGGGCGCAAGACCGATTCGAGCGCCCCGAGCGGTGGACAAGTCTGGGTTGCCGTTCCGGTTTGTTGGGCGACCCGATCTCGCCAGGCTGCGGGTGCTTGGACCACGTGCCCTTGTTCCCGCAGCGATGCTTCCAGGAAACCGGCTTGAGCGGATCCCATCCGGTAGCGTCCGTCTCGTTGGTCGGGCGAGCAGTCCAGCAGCACTTCCTGCAACTCTTCCACCGCGCCGGTGTCGATGAGGACCGTCTTCCCGGAGCGGGATTTGCCCTGGCCCCCGCCGAGCACCAATCGCTGGATGTCGGCGGCACTGAAGCGCTCGCCGTCTTCAGCCACGTAAGAGACCTCGAGGTCGAACCAACGCTCCCCCGAGGGCGTGATTTGGAACCGGGGTTCCACGCGCACGAGGTTCTTGCGGGTGCTGGTCTCGAGGCGTTCCTCCAGCGACACCTCCCACTCGCGTTCCAGTCGCGGGTGAAGGCGCGAAAAATAGGTCAGCACGCGTTCCTGACCGTTGAGCTGCCAGCGCCCTTGGGAATCGGGGCCCGAGAATCCCGCCTGCCGGAGACGCATGAAGGCCGTGTGCTCGGCGGATAGGTCCCGAGCTGTGTAGCGTCGCACGTTGGACGGGTCGGGCATCCACGCGGCCTCGTCGCGCGCAGTGACGCCCACGGTCATGATGCGGGCGCCGTAGCGGCATTGCAGCAGGGCCGTCAACATGGCCAGGCCACCGGTCAACTGGAGCAGGAACTTCGGCGGGGCCGGTTCGAGCACGAAGTCTTCCGGGCGGATATTGGTTTCGAGGCCCGAGCTGCCCGAGAGCTTCGGCCAGTCTTGCGAGAGAAAGCGGGGGACATCGGAGCGAGGCACCCGCTGGGGCGATTGCAAAACACCGCGAAGCGCTGATGACAAGCCCAGCGGTTGGAGGGTGGTTCCGCTCAGAATCCAGGTTTCGTCGGGGCTGGTCAGCAAGGTGGATCCCTTGGGAGCACTCTTCAGGCTCAGGCTGATTTCGCCATTGGCTTCGAGTTGTGCGCGCAGGGGCAGAGGTGCGGCCTCGCGGGAAACCGTCAGCGGCGTCTTGCGCCCCAAGGTGAGTTGCGGATGGTCGGCCATGGCGTGCAGCAGCGGCACAAGCGCTGCTGAACCCAGCTGAATCATGCCAGGAGAATCCCCTCCAGCGGCCAGCTCCGCGGCGTCCAGGAGGCGCGCGTCGGCTTCCGACAAGCGGAAGGGCCCGGACTGAATTAGCGCATTCAATGGGGCCCGGCTGTTGGCGGTGACTCCCTCGAACATCACCATCACCCGGTCGCGGGCCATGGCGTCGGCAAGGTTGGGCGGGAAGATGACTTGGATCTCCAGCGGTTTGCCGGTCTCGGATCGGCGCAGTCGGACGGGGTCTTTGTTGGAAAGCGGGGCCTTGGATCCGGTGCCGGTCGATCGACCGGCGTTGGACGGGCTTCCTGAAGCCGTCGCCGACGAGCTCGCTCTCGGTCCCATCGGGGCTGGTTCGGAGCCGCTGGTTGTAGGCGCGGCTGGCTTCAAGTGGTGCAGTCCGACGGCCACCGAATGGGCGCACAACGTTCCCCACTCCCGCGATTGCCGGCACGGGCAAATGTTCTCGATGTCCAGTTCGTGCTGGATGACCAGTCCGGCCCGCAGCGAGTTGGCATCCGACATGACCACGCCTTTCAGGAGCGGCGGCGTCCAGTTTGAGGACAGAACCTTGCCCGAGGCGAGCAGCGCCCGGGCGTGTTTCATCACTTCCCAGCCAGCGGCCTTGGCGAAGAAGGCTTCGGTCAGTTGCAAGGTCGACACAGGACTAGAGGGAATCCGACCGAGTTCAGAGCCCGAGGCGGATCAGGCCTTCCAGGGTTCCGTTGCCGGCGGTCTTGCTCGCAATCCATCCGCCCTCTGCCCGCACCTGCATTTGCACGGCAGCCAGTGCATTAGAGGGCGAGATCAAATGGTGGGCGTGTTCGCGGCGCAGCATGGACAAGTCGTTGAGATGGTCGCCGGCGGCCACCCGTGCTTCGGGCCCGACGCCTAGAATACGGCCTAGCTCCGAAAGGGCGGTGCCCTTGCTGTAGCCCCGGTGGCTCAGGCGCACGTAGATGTCGTTGCGCACCGCGACCAGGTTGGGATGCCGTTCGCAGAAGGTGTCCAACTCGGCGTGGATCTCATCCATTTGCAAGTTGGATTGGGCAATGGCACACAGCGGCGAGAAGGCGTCACTGTAGAAGGTGGCCTCATGGCGTGCCGACAGGGATTGGATTTGTTGTTCCATTTCTGTCTCCACCGACTGGAACAGGTGCGCGTGGTCTTGGGTGCAGCGGCTGTTCCATGGTTCTACCGGCACAAAGCGGTCGTGCTTCCGCTCAAAAATTTCGCGCTCAACGAGGATCAGGTAATCGGGCTGAACCGAGGCCCGGGCGCGGCCCAGGGTTTCCATCAGGCTGGCCATGTCGCGCCCCGTGTTGATGACCCAGTGACCCCCGCGGGCTTGGAAAGCGGCGATGCGCTCCTGAAGTGCATAGGGGATCTTTGGATCACCGAAGTCGTCGTGGATGGTGCCGTCGAAGTCGGTCGACAGCAGTCGGAGGGAGGCACCGTGGCTCATGCGCGAGCGAAGACTGGGGTGGCCGGTCGCGTCGGGCAAGGTCGGGTCCGCAGTTGTGGTGAATGCTTCGGGAGGCTACCAGTGAGGGCGAACGACTCTATGTCCAGCCACCAAGACCAGTTTGATGATGCCATGTTCGACTACTCGACCGGCGAGTACGCGGTCGCCATTTCGAAATTCCAAGCGATCTTGGCGGAAGATTCCGACCACTTCGATGCACGTCTGGGCTTGGCCATGTGCCATTACCGGTTGGGCGACTACACCACGGCCATCGCCGAGGGGCATCGCGCCGAGAAGCTCAAACCCAACGAGCAATTGGTGCACACCAACCTTTCGCTCTTCTACATGAAGTCGGGCGACAAGCAGACCGCCGAGAAGCACGGCCTTCAGGCCCGCATCGCGTCTTGGAAGGGCAACATGGCCGCCCCGGGAACCAAGCCTGCCGAAGAAGAGGACTCCGAACTCCGCATGGCCCAGCCCAAGGCTCAAGCCTTCAAAATGCCCGAGAAATTCCCCGACATGCCCTGGAAGAAAAACACCCGCCCGGGCGATGGTACACACTGAGACTGCAAGAGCAGAGCGGTCGGGTTGACAAAACCAAGAGGGGGGAGCCTGATCGCTCATAGACCACAAGTTCTGCCTCCCATGCCAGAAAAACGCCCAAGCCTCCCGTGTCGGGATGCATTCACGTTGATCGAGTTACTGGTCGTGATCGCGATCATCGCTATTTTAGCGGGCATGCTCCTGCCGGCTTTGGCCAAGGCCAAGTATCGGGGCAGCCGGATCGTCTGTGTGAACAACATCCGCAGCCAGTACCTCCCGCAAATCCTTTACGCCGACGACAATCGCGGGAAGTTCCAGCAGCACGACGACGGTAGCCCGGATTATCACCGAACCGGAGGGCGCAAGGACAGCATCGTTGATTCGATGAAGGGCAAGTATTTGCAGGAGACCCGAGTCCTGATTTGCCCCGTCACGGCCAAAACCTTCGGCAAGCTCTGGCTCAATTATGCGAGCATGACCAACTTCGCCGATGCCTCCACGAAGGACTACGGCGGGTGGGACACCCCTGCGTCGATGGTGTACACGCCCTATATGTGGTTCGCGAATTTCCCGGGCATGAAGTTCCAGTCGATCAGCGGCAGCAAGGATCCCGCGGCGGCCGACATCGAGCCGGCCTGGCCGACGAAAGCCGATGAATGCGATTCGTCGCGGGCCTTCATCACCCACCGCGTGAGCGATACCCCGGGTTCTGTCACCTGGGATGTCGGTCACCTCGGCCGCTTCAACGCTCCGAAGGTCAGCCGGCTTTTCCTGGAGTTCTCGCTGACCCCGGATCAGCCGGTCGGTCAGGCTGATGGTAGCGTGATCGTTCGACCGAAGTCGCAAATCAAGGGCCGTGCGGTCGGTGGGCCTGGCGGCAACACTGTTTTCTGGTACTAGCCCAATAGGTTGGCCTCGCAAGAAGGGGCTCGCACACATCTGACGTCGTTCTCTGGGTTCTTGGCGTCGGCCGGGCATCGGGTCATGATTCCGGGACTCATGCGCATCACCCGACTTGAAGTTCGCGATATTCGCTTTCCAACGTCCAAAGGCTTGGACGGATCGGATGCGATGAATCCGGATCCGGATTATTCCTCGGCCTATGTGATCTTGCACACGGACACCGAGTGGAAGGGCTACGGGTCCACCTTCACCATCGGCCGCGGTAATGACGTGGTTTGCGCCGCGGTCATGGCCCATGAGCACCTCGTGGTGGGGCTCACGCTGGAAGAGTTTCGCGCGGCGCCCGGTGCGGTTTGGCGGCGTTTGACTGGCGACTCGCAACTGCGCTGGATCGGGCCCGACAAGGGCGTCGTCCACCTGGCCCTAGCGGCGATCGTCAACGCCCTTTGGGATTTGTACGCCCGTCATGCTGGCAAGCCGGTCTGGAAATTGGTCAGCGAGTTCACGCCTGAACAATTCGTGGCCAGCGTGGATTTTCGCTACCTCACCGACGCCCTCACGCCGGCCGAGGCTCTTGACTTGCTGCGCCGTGCCGAACCGGGCAAGGCCGAGCGCATCGCCTGTCTCGAGCGCGAGGGCTACCCGGCCTACACCACCAGCGCCGGATGGCTGGGCTACCCCGACGACAAGATCCGCCGCCTGTGCCGCGAGGCGGTAGCCGAGGGGTGGAACCACATCAAGGTGAAGGTGGGGCGCGACTTGCAGGACGACATCCGCCGCCTGGGCATCATCCGTGAGGAGATCGGTTGGGATCGCAAGCTGATGGTGGATGCCAATCAGGTCTGGGACGTGCCGCAGGCCATCGAGTGGATGCAGTCACTGGCTCCGTTCAAGCCCTGGTGGATCGAGGAACCGACCTCGCCCGACGACGTCCTCGGCCATGCCGCCATCGCGCGCGCCATGGAGCCGCTGGGCATCGGTGTGGCCACCGGCGAGCACGGGATGAACCGGATCCTCTTCAAGCAGTTGTTGCAGGCCCGGGCCATCTCGTTCTGCCAAATCGATTCCTGCCGTTTGGGTGGCGTGAACGAGAATCTCGCGGTGCTGCTCCTGGCGGCGAAGTTCGGTGTGCCGGTGTGCCCGCATGCCGGTGGCGTCGGGTTGTGTGAGTTCGTTCAGCACATGAGCATGATCGATTTTACCTCGGTCAGCGGCAGCTGGGATGGACGGGTGTGCGAGTTCGTGGACCACTTGCACGAGCACTTCACCGATCCCTGCCGCATCCGCGCTGGCCGCTACCTGGCCCCAGAGAAAGCGGGCTACAGCACCGAGATGCACGCCGAGACCCTTGCCCGCTACGAGTTCCCTGGCGGCACCGAGTGGCGATGACGGTCGGGCACGGCGGGGAAGGGCGGGGCAGGGCCGTGGTCGGTGCACCCCCTGTCTTCGATAGGACCAAAATACGATGAGTCGTAGATCGGTCTTCCGGCTAATCCGATCCCGAGTCTGCAATTCCATCCTGAAGCCATACCTGCAGGATCGTCTTCGGACGGCTTTCGTCTCCTGAGCTGCTCAGTCTTGGTGTTGAACGGGCCATGGGTTCCGGCTCCCGCGGTGCCCAGCCTTCCGGCCGCCGAATCCTTGCACCCGGCCGCGGGCATTCTCTAATGTCCGCGTCTTTCCGGGCTTGGCCCGGCTTATCACCATGGCTTCGCTCAACGACAATTATCTCAAGCTCAAGGCGGGTTATCTGTTTCCGGAAATCGGACGGCGGGTGAAGGTGTTCAATGACGCCAACCCGGCGGCGGCCGCCCGATTGATCCGGTGCGGCATCGGCGACGTCACTGAACCGTTGCCTGCGGCCGTGGTCGCAGCGCTGCACAAGGCCGTCGACGAGATGGCCGTGCGGAGCACCTTCAAGGGCTACGGCCCCGAGCAGGGCTACGAGTGGCTGCGGTCGGCCATCGCCCAGAATGATTTCCGGGCGCGCGGACTCGAGATTGCCGATGACGAGATCTTCGTGAGCGATGGTTCCAAGTGCGATTGCGGGGCGATTCTCGACATCATGGGATCCTCCAACCGCATGGCCATCACCGATCCGGTGTACCCGGTCTATGTGGACACCAACGTCATGGCCGGCCACACGGGCGAGGCCGATGCCTCGGGTGCCTACGCGGGCATCACCTACTTGCCGTGCACCGCCCAGAACGGGTTCATCCCGGAGCCGCCGAAGGAGCGCGTGGACGTCATTTACTTGTGCTCGCCGAACAACCCCACCGGGGCCACGGCCTCGCGGGCTCAGTTGGAAGCCTGGGTGAAGTACGCGCTGGCCAACCGCTCGATCATCCTCTTCGACGCGGCCTATGAGGCCTACATCAGCGATCCGACGATCCCGCATTCTATCTACGAGATCCCGGGAGCCCGCGAGTGCGCCATCGAGTTCCGCAGTTTCTCGAAGAATGGTGGATTCACCGGCGTTCGGTGCGCCTTCACAGTGGTCCCCAAGACGCTCTTGGCCTCGACGGCCTCGGGCGAGTTCAAGCCCTTGCACCCGTTGTGGTCTCGGCGCATGACCACCAAGTTCAATGGGGTGTCGTACCTCGTGCAGCGTGCGGCCGAAGCCTTGTACTCGCCGGAAGGCAAAGCCCAGGTGGCTGCTCTGGTTGAACATTACATGGGCAACGCCAAGATCCTCGTGGCCGGAGCCCAGGCGGCCGGTCATCGCGTGTTCGGTGGCGTCAATGCGCCGTACATCTGGGTGGATGCCCCCAAGGGTCACACCAGTTGGCAGGCCTTCGACCGCATTCTCAACGAAGCCAATGTGGTGATCACTCCGGGTAGCGGTTTCGGCAGCAATGGCGAGGGTTGGTTCCGCGTCAGCGCCTTCAATAGCCGGTCCAATGCCGAGGAGGTTTCCCGTCGCTTGCAGGCGTTGAGTTGGTAAACCGGGTCGGTGACCGGGCGCCGGATTCGACTTGATTCAAGACGCGAAGTTGGACGTTGGAGGTTGTAGGAATGTGGCCTAATTTGTCGCCACATGACACGCCTTCTGTTGGTCCTTCTGGCGTTAGCCCTACCGCTCGTGGCGGCTCCGTCGAGCAAAGATCCCGCCCGCTGGATTGCCGCGGTCTCACCCGGACTCCTTCAGGTGGAGTTCTACCTGCAGTTTGATCGCGGAGATGCGCCGCATGGCATTCTGGATCAGGACCCGCGTTCGAGCGGGCCTCGATCCAACAGCTTGGCTGATTTGGTGGCCGACGAACGACCTCTGGAAACCACGGGTTTTCTGGTAGGTCCGACGACCGTGGTCGCCATGGACCCGTGTGTTCATCCGCGATTCATCAAGTCCATTGTGGTCCGACAGGGGGCCAATCGCTCCACGGCTCGGATCACGGCCTACGGCGTGGATCAGTGGGCCTTTGTCCTGACCCTCGACCAACCCATCGCCGGGACCAAACCCATCGAATTTCCCGCCAAAGGCACCGAGTCTCCGGCCGCGTTGGTGAGCTATTTCCGCCAGGATGGACAAATGGTCCGGGTGGCTTTGCCGTGGGGTGGTCAGTATTTGGAAACTGAGTCGGGCAAGGCGCTGCGGGTGTTGGAACATCAAGGAGTGGCCCTGAGCGCCCAGGCCCGTCCGATCGGTTTGGTCATGAATCACCGGCTCGATGCCGACAACCAGTGGCGGGGCAATCCGATGGCCTGGAAAATGATCGATGCCACGGCCTTCGCTGCCCAACTGAAGGAGTTGGAGGGGTTGACCGCACAGGCGCTGGTGCGTGTCCGATTGAGTTTCCGCAGTCCCAAGGCGACCCCGGGCCAGAACCCGATGCGCATGCGCAACCGGGGAGACGAGGAATCGGATGATTCAGCCACCGAGCGCAATGAGTTGGGCGTGGTTCTGCCTGGAGGGCGCGTGGCGGTGTTGGCGGCGCTCAAGAGCGGGATCACGGCGCGGTTGGAGCGTGCGTCCATCCAGCGCGAAGGCAAACCGCCTGTTCCGGCCAAGTTCATCGCCTCGCTCCGAGATTTCGGAGTGTTGGTGGTGGAACCCGAGCAGCCGCTCGGTGATGCGTTGCGGATTGATGCGACGCATCCGGCCGACCGCATGGGTCAGTTGCTGCTGCGGGCTGAGATCGATTTGCGCGGCGAGACCCGTTCTTCCTATTTTCACGAATCCCGCATCGCCGGGGTCCGCGTGGGCGCGCGGTTGGAACCCTACCCCGAGCTGCCCGATCCCGAGGTGAAGGATACCTTCCTTTTCACGATGGACCGGGCCTTGTTCGCCTTGCCAGTGACCCGCCGGGAACTCCTGGGCGGCGTGCGCGATCCGTTCGCTGGACGTCGCCAGTTGACCACAGCGCGTCAACTGGCCGAGGCAGTCCGACGCCTGCCCGAGACAGCCGATCCAGCCAATGTGCCTGTGTCCGAGGCCGAAGAAAACCGCTTGGCGTGGCTCGGAGTCGAGTTGCAGCCGCTGACCCGCGAGTTGGCCCGGGCCAATCAGGTGTCCGACCAGACGCGTGACGGACAAACCGGCGGGTTGATCACGTACATTCACCCCGACTCGCCGGCCGCCAAGGCAGGCATCAAGGCCGGCATGGTGCTGCTGCGGTTGCGCACCCCGACACAGCCGGTCCCGATCGAGGTTCAATTGGAGGAGGATTTC
Source organism: Akkermansia muciniphila (assembly GCA_945861075.1). Lineage (GTDB taxonomy): Bacteria > Verrucomicrobiota > Verrucomicrobiia > Limisphaerales > UBA9464 > SXXZ01. Next base: position 5,350 of record CAMATE010000068.1, on the reverse strand, counting down.
GCCCGCGCCCAGGGCTTTCCGTGGGAGCGGTTGGATGACATCCGCGATCAGTTCTTCGAACGTATCCCGACGCCCTGGCCGCCGGTCGAGACCCCGGTGACGCGGGCCCTGACCGATTTGGGTTTTGGAGCCCGCGTCACGGCGGAGTTCTTCGACGAGGGGCAAGTACTGAGCCGCGAGTTCGAGGTGGTTCCGGGTCCGACTCATTACGAGTCGGCGGCGCGGTTCAAGTCGGAGAGCCTGGGCATCACGGTGCGCAATCTCACCTACGACGTCCGTCGCTACATCCAACGCAAGGCCGACGAGCCGGGCGTGGTGGTTTCGCGAATTGAACCGGGCGCGCGCGCCAGTGTCGCCGGTGTGAAGCCCTACGAGTTGATCACCCACGTGCAAGATCAACCGGTTTCCACGGTGGCCGACTTCGAACGCCTGGTGGCGGCCGAAAAGGGGGATCTGAAGCTGACACTCAAGCGCATGGCCAAGGGTCGCATCGTGACCATTCGCGCCGTGTCTTCGGAGACCAAGGCGGAGACCAAGGAGTAGGAAGACCATGAATCAACCGGCATTGAGCATTGGGTCTGGCAGGGGTGGGTGGGTTGCTGCCCTTCGATGGACAGGGATCGCATCCCTTTTTGCCCTCGCACTCAATGCGGCTGAAGCACCGGCCAATGAACCCCATTGGGCGTTCCTTCCGGTTTCGCGTTCTTCCATTCCCGCACTCGCGGCCTCGTCGGAGGTCTTCAATCCAGTCGACGCGTTCATTCAAGCCCGTTTGGCTCGAAGCACGTTGAAGCCTTCCGCTGAGGCGGATCGCGGCACTCTCATCAGGCGGTTGTATTTGGTCATGTTGGGAGTGCCGCCGACCCCGGAGGAGGTGTCAGCGTTCGTGTCGGACACCCGACCCCAGGCCTTCGAACGCCAGGTGGACCGGGTTCTTGAAGACGCCCGCTATGGTGAACGCTGGGGGCGTCATTGGCTCGACGTCATCCGTTTCGCGGAGAGCAACGGGTTCGAGACCAACCGGGAGCGGTTGAGTGCGTGGCGCTTCCGCGACTACGTCATCAACGCCTTCAACACCGACAAGCCTTACGATCGGTTCATCCGCGAGCAAATCGCCGGCGACGCATTGGGTGTCGACGTGGCCACGGGCTTTCTGGTCGGCGGGCCGGTAGATATCGTGAAGAGCCCGGACATCACACTCACCGCCCAGCAGCGCGCCGATGAGATCGACGACATGGTGGGCACCACCGGGACTTCATTCCTTGGACTCACCTTGGGCTGTGCGCGTTGCCACACTCACAAGTTCGATCCCGTCACCCACACCGAATACTACGCCTTGTCGGCCATCTTCTCCGGTGTGCAGCACGGTGAACGCCCGTTGCCTCCATCACCGGAACGGGCTGCGAATGTGGCGCGAATCGAGGATCGCATCCGCGATTTGGAGAAGCGCTTGGACGCTTACATTCCGAAGGCGGTGACTTCTTCTCCGACGGCTCGCAAGGACCTTCGCCCGGCCGTGAACTCCGTCCGGAACGAAGACCGCTTTGCGGAAACCGAAGCGCGATTCCTTCGATTCACCATCTTGGCCTCCAGCGGTGGCGAACCCTGCATCGATGAACTCGAGGTTTGGTCGGGCGATCGAAATGTCGCGCTGGCTTCGACGGGGACCCAGGTTACGGCCTCCGGAAGTTTGTCCGGGTATGAGATCCACAAGCTGGAACACCTGAATGACGGTCGCACCGGCAACGCACGTTCCTGGATTTCCAGCGAGGCGGGTACGGGTTGGGTGCAATTGGCGTTTCCCAAGGCCGGTCCCGTGGATCGCGTCGTCTGGGGACGTGACCGGGAGGGGGGATTCAAGGACCGCGTGGTGACTCGATACCGCATTGAGATCGCGACCGAGCCGGGTGCCTGGAAGACGGTGGCCTCTTCCGAAGATCGGGTTCCCTTTGCCGGAGAATCCACCAAGCCCGCAGGGCCAGTATACCGCTTTGATGGCATCGCCGAATCCGAGGCCGCCCAAGGACGGCGTTGGCTGGCGGAACTCGAATCAGCCCGCAAGGAGAAGGGCGAGTTGTCGAAGTCACCCACGGTGTATTCCGGAACGTTCTCGCAGCCGGGGCCGACCCATCGGCTGCATCGTGGCGATCCGCTCCAGAAGCGCGAGGAGGTCACTCCGGGAACATTGGCGTTGTTCCAGCCCTTGGCCATGCCCACGAACGCTCCGGAGCGCGACCGTCGTCTCGCTTTGGCGGACTGGATCGCCCGCCCGGACAACCCGCTGACCGCCCGGGTGATTGTCAATCGCGTGTGGCAGCATCAGTTCGGAGTGGGGTTGGTCAACACGCCCAACGACTTCGGCAAGAACGGCTCCAAACCCACGCATCCAGAACTGCTGGATTGGCTGGCCATCGATTTGGTGGAGCACCGTTGGAGCCTCAAGCACTTGCAGCGGCGCATTCTGACCTCGGCCACCTGGCGGCAATCGGGAACCCCTCGCAAGGAGGCCTTGTCGGTGGATGCCGACAGCCGATTATTGTGGCGTTTCCCACCGCGTCGGCTGGAAGCCGAAGGCATCCGTGACAGCATCCTGGCGGTCAGCGGCAACCTCGATCGATCCCGTGGAGGACCGAGCTTTTACCTGCACGAAGTTGATCGGGAGAATGTCTATCATTACCACCCCAAGGAAGCGTTCGGGCCTGCCGATACGCGGCGCATGGTGTATGCCTTCAAGGTGCGTATGGAGCAGGATGGCATCTTCGGGGCCTTTGACTGTCCGGATGGTAGTTTGGTCATGCCCAAGCGCAGTGTTTCCACGACGCCCTTGCAGGCGCTGAACCTCTTCAACAGCCGCTTCATCCTCGACCAGTCCCAGACCTTTGCCGGCCGGTTGCGTCGTGAGGCTGGAGAGGATCCCGCGGGTCAGGTTCGTGCCGCGTGGCAACTGGCCTTCAATCGGGTTCCGCAAACGGCCGAGGTGGCGGAGGCGGTGGTCTTTGTTCGTTCGGAAGGGTTGCAGGCCTTTTGTCGAGGCATCCTCAACGCCAACGAGTTTCTGTTCATCCCATGAGCGCGCCAAACTTTCCCGCTTTCCAAAGCCCACTGCTGAATCGGCGTCGCTTCCTCGGCGACACCGGTTTGGGCCTGGGATCCATTGCCTTGACCCATCTTCTGGGTCGGCAGGGTCTTCTGGCTGAAACGCCCGGTCGGCCAGAGCCCTTCCGCCCGGCCATCGAGCCAGGTCGGCCTTATGGCGCGCGCCAACCGCACTTCGCGCCGCGCGCCAAGAATGTGTTGGTGATCTTTTGCAGCGGCGCCTGCAGCCAACTCGACACCTTCGATTACAAGCCGGAGTTGATCCGTCGCCATGGTCAACCCATGCCCGGCACCGAGAAGCTCATCACCTTTCAGGGCGAGCAGGGTGCACTGAACAAGAGCCCGTGGCAGTTCCGTCCCCGCGGTCAGAGCGGCAAGATGATCTCGGACTTGCTGCCACACCTCGGCGATCTGGCCGATGAGATGTGCTTCATCCACTCCATGCAGGGGAAGACCAACACGCACGGCCCCGGCGAGAATTACATGTCCACCGGCTACACGCTGGATGGATTTCCCAGCATGGGCGCTTGGATGACCTACGCCCTGGGCAGCGACGACCAGAGCCTGCCCGCCTATGTGGCCCTTCCCGATCCGCGTGGTAAGCCCCAGAACAGCGTGAACAACTGGGCGCCCGGGTTCTTGCCGGCGGCTTTCCAGGGCACCGAGTTCAACGCCACAAATCCAATTCGCAATTTGGCGCGCCCCGGTGGCGTGGCCGCCTCCAGCGACAGCGCCACGCGGAGTTTTCTCCAGCGCCTCAATGAACGACACGCCGAGCGTTTTCCTGGCGACACCGAACTGGCCGCGCGAATCGCCAGCTACGAATTGGCCGCCCGCATGCAGCTCACCGTCCCGGAGGTGGCCAACTTGTCCAGCGAGCCCGAACACATCTTGCGCCTCTACGGAGCCGATGAAGGTGGAACCAAGATCAAGGACACCCGGGCGGCCTACGCCCGCAATTGCATCCTCGCCCGCCGGTTGATCGAAAAGGGGGTTCGATTCGTTCAGCTCTTCAATGGGGCCTACCAGACCGGCGGCGAAGGGGTGAGCAACTGGGATGGCCACAAGGACATCGCCAGCCAATACAGTCTGCACGGACCCGTCCTCGACAAGCCGACGGCAGGTCTGCTCATCGACTTGCGTCAGCGCGGTCTGTTGGAAGACACGCTGGTGGTCTGGTGCACGGAGTTTGGTCGCATGCCGACCTTCCAAAAGGGGTCCCAAGGACGCGACCACAACCCGGCTGGTTTCACCTGTTGGATGGCGGGGGCCGGAGTGAAGCGCGGGTTCAGCCACGGAGCCACCGACGAGTTTGGATACAAATCCATCGAGAACGTGGTCACGGTGCACGACTTCCACGCCACGATCTTGCACTTGCTCGGACTCGACCACCAACGCCTCACCTACTACCACAATGGTCTCGAGCGTCGCCTGACCGACGTTCACGGCGAGGTGGTTCAGTCGGTGTTGGCTTGAGCGATAGGGAACCGGAGCTCTTGCACCCGGCTTTAGAAGCGCGAGCGAAGCCTTTTGGCACTCAGGCCAGCAGCAGGGCGCGGCAAGCCTTCTCGAGCTTCTTGAGCTGGGCGGCTGACTTGGCCTCGATGTAGCAGCGGATCAAGGGCTCAGTGCCGCTGGCGCGGAAAGCGACCCATTCGCGGTTCGGCAACAAGAACTTGAAGCCGTCGGTGGTGATGAATTGCTGCACCTTGGCCGTGCCGACCTTGTCGAGACCTGCAGCCAGTCGCTGGAGCAGCGCCTCTTTCTTGTCGGGCGGAATGGCCACGTTGATGCGCGTGGTGTGGAACTCGCCGGTCTTTTTCTCCAGATCGGCCAAGATCTTCATCAGGGGCTTCTTCTCGGAGGCCACGAGTTCGGCCATGAGCAGGCACGCCAGGATGCCGTCCTTCTCGGGCACGTGACCTTTCACGCTGAGACCGCCGGACTCTTCACCACCTACGATGATCGGTTCCGATTCCATCAGGGCCCCAATGTATTTGAAGCCCACGGGCGTCTCATGGACCTGCACTCCCAGCAGTTCGGCCACCGCATCGACCTGATGGCTGGTCGGAACTGTGCGCACCACCGCGCCGGTCCATCCGCGGTTTTTCTTCAGGTGATAGAGGGCCAGGGCGAGGATTTGGTTGGGGGTGAGCCAGGTGCCGTCGCGGTCTACGATGCCGAAACGGTCGGCATCGCCGTCGAGGCCCAGACCCAGGGTCGCCTTGCCGGCCAGAATCGCCTCGCGGGCCGG
>CAMATE010000067.1 GCA_945861075.1 Akkermansia muciniphila | reverse complement strand
TGAGTTCTTCCCACGCCGGGCTGTCGGCTTCCGGTTCGAGGCCGTTCAACCTCAGGAACACGAGGCATGCACCGAGTGCCGCCCGCTTGTTACCGTCGATGAACGGGTGGTTTCTGCACAAATAGAACAGGTAGGCCGCCGCCATCTCCACGAGATCCGAATAAGGCGACCTGCCCCCGATGCTTGCCTGAGGGGCGGCAACCGCCGATTCCAGCAAACTTGGTTCGCGCACGCCGGCGGAACCGCCGAATTCCTGAATGGCTGCGGCATGGATCTCCCGCACGATTTCCACCGTGAGATGAAACGGGGCTTCCGGCATCGCCTTCATGCCAGCTTCTTCATCGTCCGGGCATAGTCCTTCAGGGTCTTCCGGATTACCTCCGATACCTCCTCACGAGAGGGTCTGGGGCGGAGGGGGGTAAGAGTGATCGTGCCGCCCTCGTGGACCTCCACATTCACTTGATCGCCCGCCTGCAAATGCGCCAAGTCCATCAACGCGGCATCGAAGATCAATCCCTGCGAATTCCCGATCTTGGAGATCGTTTTGACCATTATGTAAAACTATGTTTTACCGAGAATCCTGTCAATTCGTGGTGAGTTCGTTGGCAGGGGAACGTATCCATCTCGCAGTTTCCAGGAGATCGCAGATGCTGAAGGTTCGGACGGAACGAGTCTGCTTCCTCGGTGCGTTGCTCGCTTCTCTCTGCGCAAGAGCGTGGTTCGCTGGTCGATGGGCGGCAATCGGCTCGCTTCTCGCTCTTCCCGCGCCGCGCCGTCCGAAAGATTCCGCCATACCATCGGTTTCCTCCCAACCGGTTCGCTCCGATTCAGGGAGCGGACAACAGGGGTTGATCGCCGAATAGGTGACGGTAATTCCACAGGGCAGAGTCCGGGCTGAGGCGGGAACCTGTATCGATGACAGCAGGGGATTCGCCGTAGTTGAGTGGCGGATTCGGGATTTGGAATTCGACAGGTTGGTTGTACATGACCGTGCCGGCCGGGTCTGAGAAGCTCAGCCAGTGTCGGATAGAACCATCCGTTTGGCGGTCGGCTTGGTAGGCGATGATGACCTCACGGTCCCCGATGGGAGAGGTGAGGGGTGAAATCTGCTCATCCAGCGGATCGGCGAGAAGACGGGCACGGGTGAGACCGAGATCGTGCTCGATCCGAGCATCGAGTCGGGACCGAAGCCCGGCAATTTCCTGAGTGAGGTCATGCATGTGGAACCGGACACTCCGCCCGACCGAATTTGCGACCACAGGGCCATCCGGGAGGCGTTCAGCCGATCGAATCTGAAGTTCCTGGAGATCGGATCGGAAATCGGTCCAAGCCTGCCAAAGCATTTCACGTTCGTGCGGCGTGAGGCCGAACAGGATTTTCGTTTCCTCGGTGGGTTTTCCGTCCGTTGTGAACATCGAGTAGCTGATCTGATCGAGGAGGCGTTTGGGTAGGTGAAAGTACGGTCGATCGACAGGCCAGCGGCCCTCGGTTTCCGGGTCAGGTACGGGGGCCGTGCGAACAATCGCGTCGCTGATGGCGCGAAGTTCGGCGTTGATTTGATCGAGCTCGGACCGGTGATTGGAACTGCGTCGGCTGGATTCGGAGGTGCGCGCATCGTGTTCAGCGATGGTATTTTGAAGGGTGTGCTCCTCTGTACGAAGCTTCAGCAATTCCTTTTGATCGCTCCGATGGTTCATGCCCTGACGAAGTCCGACCGCAGCAATGAAGGTGATGATCAGGCAGGCGATGTTCAGTGAGTTCATGGACGCGGCATCGGGGTTGAATTCGGAGAAGAGGAGGGTGTCGAAGCCGGATGACGTGCAATCCAGTCGGCGACCAGTGGACGTAGACGTTCTGGAAAGATATCGAGGCTCAATTTGCCGCCGAAGTTGCTCCAGGCGGAAAAGTTTCCATCGGCCTCTCGGTTGGCGTCCCAGAATTGCATATTGTCGGGGGCATGGATCGCTACGGTCTGGATGCGCTCCGTTGCCCCAAAGGAATTGAACTCCTTTGCGAAGACAGGTTGTGCCTTTTGCCAGAGGACGGCCGATCGTTCGTGGCCGAGAATGCCATCGAGTTGGGCACGAAACGCTTCCTGGAAGCTGTCGGCACCGCTGGGAAGCGCCGGAGTGACCAGGGTGAACGCCACTCCGCCATAGGTCCGGAACTCAGCGGGAGGCTGGTTGGTGAGGTAGGCGTGAGAAGTCGCTTTCTGCAGCAGAGTTTGGCTGAGGGACGAAAACGCATCGTGGATGGACGTGGATTCCGTGGGGATGATGCCTAGGGATTCTTCCAGTGCCTCCGAGAGTTTTCCGTCCGCCGATACGGCATCGAGACGTTGCTTGATCGATCGATTGTCGGCCACGGGAAGGCGGATGACAGATCCAAGGTCGATGTGGCTCGCCATAGCCTTAGGGATTCGGACAAAGGGCGACGATTCAGACCAGAGATAGAGCGAGGCATCGGTCTTGGTCTGCATGTTCTTCAGTTGGTCTACGGCAATGCGCAGTTCAGAGCGGGCGCTGGTCACGGCCGCCAGTGAAGCGTTGGCCCGCCGCTGGGCGGAGGCTGCCCGCGCTTGCGCTTCGGTCAGGGCAACGGCTGCGTTGGACGCTTGGATGCGGGCGGAGAGCAGTTCGTCACGAGTCCTATCGGCCAGTTGCCACTGGTAGCCCACCGGTGCGGCGGCCAGGAGAATGCAAAGGGTGGCGGTCTGTGTTTTGGAGAGAGCCATAATCTTGGCTACCAGCATCCCGACGGCCGCCACGGAGGGCGCGCTCGCCAGGGCGGCGGCGGTGATTGCGGATGCTGGTGGCACAGGTGCCGAGAGCACGGCAGCGGCTTCTAGAGTGCGTGCAGCCATCGCCGCTGTGATCGTGGTGGCGCCGTGTCGGTGCAGAATTTCGGAAAGGGCTTCGGTGGCGCGACGGGTGCGTTTCTGGGCGGCATCTTCTCCGATTCCCATGGCTTTGCCGACTTCGCGTAGAGAGCGACCTTCGAGATATCGGAGGAGCAGCACCCGCCGGTCCTTCTCTGGAAGTTCGAGGAGAGCCTGATCCAGGGTGTCGAGCGGTAGAGAATCGGCGGGATACTGGATGGGCATGGTGGTGGCGAGTCGGGCGGCGAGATCTTCACGGTTCCGGCGACGCAGGTCGGTTCGTTGGCGGAGCCGGGCTTCGAGGACTGCGGCCCGGTGGAGCCAACCAGCGAGGCCTCCATCTGGACGGATCAAGGCTGCTTTGCGGGCCAAGGTAATGAAGACATTCTGAGCCACTTCTTCGGCGGAGGTCCGCTCACCGAGGAGGCGAAAAGCCGTTCCGAAGACCAGACCCAAGTGACGTTGCACCAGGTGACCAAACGCGGCCTCATCACGCCGCATCAGGTAGGCTTGAAGCAGCTTTTCGTCAGCAGGTGGCTCGTCTTGGATCATTGCAGTTCCGGTTCGAAGGGCTCTTTTCTGGAAACCTGCCGGTGGGTTGGCGAATCCGACAGGAATCTTTGCCAATCCATACGGAGTTCCTCTCTGCGAGGGAGGCGGGACCTGTCTTGATCGGCGCCTGCCTCTGGATTCATCGGAGGGAACGTCGGAGAGTTGTCCTTGATCCGGGTTCAGGGTCCTACTTGTCTTGTCCCATCGACGAACGAGGACACAGCAACGGATCTGCGGCAGGACGCTCTCCTTTCCCAAACCCATGACCGAAATCCATATTCGACGGGCCGTGCGGGCTGACTGCTCCGGCATCTTGGACATTTACAATGATGCCGTGCTCAAGACGACGGCGACCTACGACTATGAGCCGCGGCCGTTGGAACACCGGTTGGCCTGGTTCGACGACCACCAGCACACCGGGCACGCCATCTTCGTGGCCGAGGCGGGCGACGGTCGCATCGTCGGATGGAGCGCCTTGAACCGGTACCACGACCGGATGGGATTTCGGTTCACGGCCGAGAATTCGGTGTACGTGGCCGAAGGCTACCGCGGGCAGGGGCTTGGGGCCCGCCTGCTGGAGCCGTTGATTCCCGCTGCGGCGGAGATTGGTATTCGGGCGATCCTGGCGGCGATCGATGCTCAGAATACCGCGAGCATCCAACTGCATGCGCGCTTCGGGTTCGAACAGGTCGGTCTGTTCAAGCGGGTGGGGTTTAAGTTCGACCGCTGGCTGGATGTGGCCTACTTGGAGCGGTGTCTTTGATGCTTTTGGGTAAAGCCTCGCGATCTGGAACGTTGCAAGTCGTCGGGCTTGTCGGTGACGAACCGCCTGCTCGGAGTCGCTTTTTCTGAGCCAATGAATAACCTCCAGACCGATGGGTAAACCGATCCGCATTTCCTACGCGTTCATGGCAGTGCTGCTGATCCTGGTGGGGGTTCTCCAATTGGCGACCCCGCTGATCACCGCCTTGTTCGCCTATTTCGCCCTGAGCCTTCTGTCGCTGAATCGGAGTCGTTGGGTGGGCCTGACCTTGTTCCTGCTCCTGCTGACCGCGATGGGCATCGGCTTCTACAGCTTCGTGAAGCACGCCTACGTGGTGCTGCCTCAGATCGCCGAAAAGACCATCCCGGCCGTCGTGGAATTCGCCCAGAACATCGGTTTGGATTTGCCCTTCACCGATCTGGCCAGTCTGAAGGTCACCGCATTGGACATGGTGAAGGCCAAATTGGCCAATCTCGGTCAATATGCGCGCATTGTGGCGGTCGAAGCCGTCTCGTTGCTCATCGGCCTGGTCGTTGCCATCAGTCTCTTCCTCAGTCTGAAACTCGACTTCGGAGCCGAACCGGACGCCGGGGATGATAACCTTTACACCGCGGTGGGGCGTGAGATTGCTGAGCGATTCCGCGGCCTCTATGACAGTTTCTCGAAAGTGATGGGCGCTCAGATGCTCATCTCAGCCATCAACACCTTCTTCACGGCCGGTTTCCTGATTTGGAACGGCTATCCGTTTGTCACGGTGGTGATCGGACTCACCTTCCTGTTCGGCATGTTGCCCATCGTCGGTAACCTCTTGAGCAACACGCTCATCGTCGGCATCGGTCTCACCATCAGTCCCCACATGGCCTTTGCCGCCCTGATGTTTCTGGTGATTCTGCACAAGGGCGAGTACTTCCTGAACTCCAAGATCATCGGCAATCGGATTCGCAATCCGATGTGGTTGACGCTTCTGGGCCTGGTCATTGGCGAGAAACTCATGGGCATTCCCGGAATGATCCTTGCGCCGGTCATCTTGCACTTCGTGAAGGTGGAGGTGTCGCGCAACAAGCTGACGCCGCAAAATCCCCCGGCGTTCTGATGACGGAACGCGCTTGGGGTCCGGTGCACCTCCATCATTCAGCGGTCGGTCACATCTCGCCTCCCCGCGGCATCGTTGCGGATTAGGCGATTTTCCGGATCACCTGGTCTGCTCCCAATCGAGCCACATGGGGATTGCGGTCCTCCTGGAAACATACCGGAACATCGCCGGCTAATTCCGGTTGGGCCAGCAGGCGTCGACCATTGCGTGCGCTTTGGGCAGCCTCGGATAAACGGTGCTGGTGGCTTCGGTATAAGTCCCAGGCGATTTGCGCCGAGTCGTCGAGGGGCCAAGGCGGCCGTCCGCCGGATTCCTTGATCAGACGGTCCACGAGAGCGCCCGCTCCCAGCGTGTCTTCGAAGGAGGCGTTCTCCAGGGTGCCCGCACACACCAGACACACGGAAGCGGCCCTGGCGGACAGGAGGTGCTGAGCCAATGCCGTGAGATTGCCGAAGGAGGCAATGTGGACGAACTCGGCCTTTCGGCACGCTTCGAGGGCGCGCGTGCCGTTGGTGGTGGTCATGATGATTTCATGGCCTTCCACGCGGTCCCGGGTGAATTCTCGCGGTGAATTGCCCAGATCGAAATCGACGCCACCCGTCAAATGGGCCCGGATGCGCAACCCGTCCCGCTCGCCGGCCAGCAATGCCTGCGGATGACGTGTCCGCAGCGCCAGCGCCTCGGCGATCTCCCGGGCTGGCAAGATGCCGGTGGCCCCGTTGCCCAAGGCTTCGAGCATGGTCGAGGTGGCCCGCAAGACGTCGAAGACGACACACGTGACGCCCAGGAGGTCCTTGGCGTTCATGGCTTCGTATTCGGCCGGGGAAAACAGCACCCGCAGTGACGGGGCGGTTTGGGGGGCGGCGGCCATGCTCACGGTTGGCCGAAGCAGTGGAGGGCCTTGGCGGTGCGCACGAAGAGGTTTCCGTGACTCAAGGCGATGCTGCCCTTGCTCGGGCCCTCGCCCACGAAGGCATAGGTGGAGAGCACTTCGAAGGTGTTTCCGGCGCTCAAGACAAACACGGTGCCGTTCTCGTCGTGGCAGTAGAGCTTGCCGTCGGCTCCCGACAAAGAACCCCAGATGGGCCCGTTGCCCGGGATCTTGCCCGACCAGAGTTTCTCACCATTGGAGGGATTCAGTTTGCTGACGATGCGTTTCTGCCCATCGAGGACGAAGAGTTGTCCCTCGAGCACGCACGGTGTGCTCCAGTCGGTCGGTGCTTCCTTGAACTCCCAGGCGCGATGGGTGGTGGTCACATCTCCCCGGCCGCCCGGTTTGAACGCCACCACCGGCTGGCCCTTCGGACCCGAAGCGAGGATGTATCCGCCGGCGATCACCGGGGAGGTCACGATGCGATACCAGTCGTCCCGCTTCTCGTAGAGTCGGGCTCGCCAAATCTCGGAACCGTCCTTGGGCCGGTGTCCGCTGACATGGTCTCCGCCAACGATGATGAGCTCCATTCCGTTCGGGCCTTTGAAGGGCATCGGCGTGGCGTACGATTCGCTGCTTTCCTTCGTGGAATCGGTGGAGCGGAGGGATTTCCAGAGGTCCTTGCCGGTCTTGGGATCGATGCACAGCAGGAAGGAATCCCGGTTGGGTTTACCGTCGAAACGGGGGTAATCGGGCGGGACTTCCTTGCGCTGCAGGATCGCCAAGTAGAGGCGGCCATCATGCAACAGCGGGCTGGCCCCGTAGATCCACATGAGCCCCAGGCTTCCGAAGTCTTTGCTGAGGTTGCGCGACCAGAGGGGCTTGCCATCGAGATCAAAGGCCGCGAAGTCGCCCGTGCCGAAGAGTGCGTAAACCCGTTTGCCATCGGTGATGGGTGATGGGGCACAGGTGTTGTTGCGGCCGACATCCTTGTCGCCCACACCGACAGTACGACTCCAGAGAACTTGACCAGAGGTTCGATCCAGACACATCAGTTGCAGGTTCTTCTGGTCGTCGGGGGAGGTGAGGAATACCCGGTTGCCGCTGACTACGGGAGTGGAACCGGCTTTCCCAGGCAAGGGCGTGCTCCAGCGCTTATTGGCCGGGCTCAGCGTGCTCGGCAGGCCGCTCATGCGGATCGAGCCATCCTGGTTGGGTCCTCGCCACTGCGGCCAATCCGCCGTCGACGCCGCCGACAGGCACAGGGTGAGCGTGGAAGAGAAGGCGAGAAGAGAACGGAGGTTCATGGCTTCAACGAAGTGCTGGTGGGGATCAACGGTTTCAGGATCGCAGATGGCTAGCTCAGAGATGACGAATCTGGGACTTGTACTTCTTCAACAGACGATCGTTGTGGTCGTCTCCCTGAGTGTTGCTGCTGATGTAAATCTCCGGCTCCACGCCCCGTCGCACCAACTGTTCGATGGCGTGCACGACGATGAGGTTGATGATGAGGATGCCCGTGATGGTCGAGGGCGGTCCGATGCGGTGGGGGAACCCTTCGATGTTCATCGCGGCGTCGCCATCGACCCCGCAATTGTCGATGACCAAGTCGGCGACATCGGCCAGACGTTTTCCGGAAGGATGCCGCGAGGGCCAGCGGTGGGTTTGATCCAGATTGGTGATGGCCACGGTCTTGAGTCCGCGAGCCTTGCCCTCGAGCACCATTTCAATGGGCACCGCATTGCGTCCGCCGTTGGACGCCACAACCAAGACATCGCCCACCTTGACTGGATATTGGTCCAAGATGGTCTTGGCCCGGCCTTGTTCCCGCTCCAGGTAGGTCGCCTCGATGGCGTTGAGGTGCATCATCAAGGTCTCTTCCAGGATCGGAACGGCCCGAGCGAGGTGTCCGGCGCGGTAGAAGATTTCCTCGGCGACCATGTGGGAGTGCCCGGTGCCGAAGGCGTACAGAAAGCCATCGGTCGCCAATGAGTCTGCGAGCCAGTTTCCGGCGGTCGTGATCGGGGATCGTTGGGTGTCGGCGACGCGGTCGAACTGGCTGCGTGCCACGGAGACGAATTGATCGTAGGCGGACATGTGCTGCTGTTGAACGCCTTTGTACCGGGCGGGGCAATCCCAAATTCAATCGAGTTGAAGCGGGTGAGGGTCAAGCATGCGGCCCATGCGGGGTTCAAGGCACGGATCGAGGTGCAATGGGGGCGGGAAACTTGGGGGTGCTACGCCATGCGGAGTTTGACCCTTGTCGAAGTGCACCCATAGTGTTTCCAACAATGTTGGTCGCACTTGAGACGCAGTCCGGGATCCCTGAGGCAATTTCTGTTGCTGATTGGGAGCCCGTGATCGCACCGGCTCGTGAATTCCTCGGCCGTGTCTCCGCCATGATGGAGGCTCAGGTCGAAGAGTTTGATTCTGAGATCGCCGAATACGCCCGTTACGCGCTGGAGAATCAGGGCAAGCAGTTGCGTCCGACTCTCGTGGCCCTGGCCGGAGGGGCTGTCGGGCCTTTGAACGATGATTCGGTGGCCGTGGCGGTGATCATCGAAATGATCCACCTGGCCACCCTGGTGCACGACGATATCATGGACGAGGCCAGCATGCGTCGTCGCAAGGCCACGCTGGCCGCCAAGTGGGGCAATCAGGTGGCTGTCCTGTTGGGTGACTGCCTCTTTGCTCACGCTCTCAAACTGGCAGCCAACCTGCCGAGTGCGGAGGTTTCACGATTGGTGGCATCCTCCAGCGGTCGGGTTTGTGCCGGCGAAATCCTTCAAAGCCACCGACGCCGCCGCTGGGCGGTGGATCGTGCTGATTACTTCAAGGTCATCGAAATGAAGACGGCCGAATTGTTCGCGCTGTCGTGCGATCTGGGCGCGCGCCTTTCCGGGGGCACGCCCGAAGAGGCGGCCGCGCTGCGGCGTTATGGCTTGTCGTTGGGGACTGCCTATCAGATTTACGATGATTGTCTGGATCTCTACGGAGCGGAATCTTCGGCGGGCAAGTCTCTGGGAACCGATCTTGCCAGCGGCAAGGTGACGCTGCCGCTGATCATGGGTTTGGATCATTCCAAACCGGAGGATCGCGAACAGTTGGTCCGTTGGTTGGAGGACTGGCAGCCGGAATTCTTCCCGAAGGTTCGTGGGCTTTTGGAGCAGAACCGGGCCTTGGAGCGGTCCCGGGAGGTGATCGGGGAATTTTTGAACACTTCCGACGAAGCACTGTCGACTTTAAAGCCCGGACCGCAGGTCGATGCATTGTACGCACTCAGTCGTTTTCTGGCGCGACAAACCGACTTGCTTGCCGGCTCTTGAGCCGTGAGCGTTGCGTTGTTGATGGATCCAATCGCCGATTCGATGATGTCGGCCCGAGCTACCCCGAATGCCGAGGAGGCTTCCGAAGTGGTGCTCCGTGTGCGCCGTGCCCAAGCGGGTGATTTGGCTGCTTACGATCAGTTGGTCAGCCAGTTCCAGGAGCGGATTTACGGTTTGTGCTACCACATGACCTCCAATCATGAGGATGCCCATGATCTGGCCCAAGACGCCTTCGTGAAGGCGTGGCAAGCGCTGAGGAATTTCAAGGGAGACTCGAGCTTCTACACCTGGATCTACCGGATTGCGGTCAACACCTGCCTCAACCATCTCAAGCTGCGTCGCAATCGGACCCCGCACCTCAGTCTCAATGATTTGGATGTGCAGCCCGAGAATGACCCGGATTTGGTGGCGTTGGTCTCAGAAAACACCCCGCGTCGCGATGCCAGTCTGGCGGAACTCCAGCGCCGGTTGAACGAAGCCATTCTCAAGTTGTCGGAAGACCACCGAACCGTGGTGACACTCCACGATATCCAAGGGTTGCCTCATGAGCAGATTGCCAAGATTCTCAAAGTGAATCCCGGCACGGTGCGATCGAGGCTCTTTTATGCTCATCAACAACTCCAAGGGTGGTTGTCGGATTGGATGAAATAACCGAAATCAACGTGCAGAGCAGGCCATGACCGAAGACGAATCCTCCAAGAGATTGCAGCAGTTGCTCCGTTTGAAGCGTCACGAAACGCCTCCTCCGGGTTACTTCAGCGATTTGTCCAGTGGCGTCATGGATCGCATCCGGGCTTTGGAAGCGGATCGGAACGTCCCGGTGTGGCGTCGGTGGTTTTTCCGTGGATCTGATTCTCAGAGTGCTGCCGCACCGGCCGGAGGGCTTTTGCCGGTGTGGGTTTGGAACGGCTTGGGATTGGCCATGATGGCGACGTTGCTCGGCGGGATTTACTGGGCCAGTGGCACGAATGATTCACCGAACTCCGAGGGTATGCCGTCGCAGCAGGCCGCCGTCACAAGCCCAGGTCTCTCGCGTCCTTCGGAAGCTTTTTCGGAAAACCCTTCGATCGCGTTGAGTGGATCCAGTTGGGACTCCATCTCCTCTCCGCATTCTTTACGAGCCGCAGCGCCCTTGGTTCATGAGCGTTTCCGGGTGCCGGTGTCCGTTTCAATGTCCAGCCCGTCCGCCGAGTTATCTTCCACCAATCCGTTTCCTGCGGGGTTGTTCCGATTGCCTGGAGCCTCTGGAGACCCAGGCAGCAGTCCTGAAGCCTATCGTGTCCGATTGGGCAATTGGTCGCGGTAGTTTGCCTCTCGTAGATACAGGTTAGCCTTTGGGAAGGCACTGGGAGCTTCTTGCTGGGCCAGCGTGCTGTCAAAGGCAGTCCCCATGGATGGCAGTCCCCATGGACACCGCCCTTTTCAGGATGATCCGCTGCGTTGGGCGGAGCAGTCACTGGACTAAAACCGAAACAAAAAGCCGGAACAATTCCATGGAATTATTCCGGCTGAGATTCTTTGGGATCGGCCTCGGACTATGGCCGAAGCGGAAGGGTTAGCTCGTGCGGACGAAGTAGACGGTGAACTTGTTTTCGCCGCTGCCAAACGACCAGGTCAGGCGTCCGGTTTCGTTGACCAAGGCATCGAGTGATTGTTTGGAGCCTTGGACATCGGCCCCGAGCACATAGCGGCCGTCAGTCCGAGTCCAAGTGCCGTCGAAGGACTTGAGACCTTGGATGAACTCGATGCCGGGTGGTAGCTTGGCCACCTTGGCCGCTTTGGGTTGGACGGCTTGCACAGCCGGGGTTCCGGCCGACGAGGGGCGAAGACCATAGCGGGCCATGTAGGCGTTCTGGGCGGCGGCCGGGCCGGGAGCCGCGGCATCGCCACCCTCCGGGTTGGCCGCAGCAACCGGAGCGGCCGGAGGGGCGATCTTGATGGAGAAACGGCCGTCAGTGTAGGCCACCAGCGTCGCTCCCGAAAGAATTGGGCCCAAAGCCGCGCGAATGCTGCGCATCTCCGCCGGGCTCAAGTTCAGCCGTTCGCGCTTGAGTTGGGTGAAGACGGTGCCCGGATCCATCCGCCAGCGGCCGAGGATCTTCTCGTCTTCATAGCGGGGCGAAATTCCGGTTTCGAGGTACTTGCGGAAGTCCTTGAGGTCCACCTTGGCGAAGGTTTCGCGCAAGGTAGGGTTGAACAGCACCGCCGCCGCCTTCGGGTGGTTGAGCATGGCGGACAAGGCAGGCTTGCTTTGGATCAGCTTGAGGAATTCGGCGTCGGTACCGATTTCCGCGAATTCTTGCTGGGCACCGAGGGCCAGGAACGGGGGGTAATTTTCAGCGCGACCCTGAACCAGCGGGTTGGCGTGCAAGATCCCAAGAATGTCCGACACCTCGTAGTACTTGGCCGGAGAGTTGTCCATCGCGGCGAAGGTGCGGGCCCAACCGGTGGATTCCATTTCGCCGCGCAACTGGGCGATGTATCGCACGGGGGTGGCTTCGCCATTGTCGCTGGTGACCTGGGTGATGAGGTAGCCTTGCCGGTAGACGAAGTTGCCCACACTGAAGAAAACGCAAATACCTGAGATCAGACCCACGAAGAGTCCGATGGCTTGATTCATCCGCTCGAAGGCGGCGCGCGTCGGCTCATCGGAGCGGTACTTGAAGAAGAGTTCCACCGGTCGGTGTGCCGCCACTCCGATCACCAAAAAGATGATGGTCAAGAGGCTGAAGACGATCACGCCGGGCAGCAGGGCCAAGTCGATGTAGTCTTTGACCCCCATCATGGCGAGACCGGCGCTCACCACCCCACCGGCGATCCCCGCCAGCGCCAAGCCCAATGCAGCACCAATGAAGCCGATGCCCCAACGAATGGCTCCGGTCTGATGGCCCAATAGGCCAAATCCACCGACCAAGACGACTGCGACGACCCAGATAAGCATGACCGGAGGCTAGAAAGTCCCGTGCCAACGCGCACGCGGAAAATCAGATTCTGAGAGGCTTGCGATTCGGGGCATTGGTTTTCATGGTTTGCCTGCATGAGTCTGTTGCCCTTTGGTGAATTGCCGCCCCATCGCCCCCGCCGCTTCGTGCCTGTCGATCTGGCGCTGGGACAATGGGATGCGGTTGCTCCGTTTTTCGACCAATTGGAGGTCCGGGCAGCGGGATGCGCTTCCGTGGCTGAGTTGGAACGGTGGTTGTTGGATGCCGGCGAATTGTCCGCAGCCCTCGACGAGGAGCGCGCGCGCCGATACATCGCCAAGACCTGCCACACCGACAATGCCGAGGCTGAGAAGGCGTATCTGCATTTTGTGGAGGTCATCGATCCGGCCCTGAAACCTCGGCAATTCACCTTGGCCGAATTGTTTCTCAAGCATCCCTTCCGTCACCAACTCCCACCGGCGCAGTACGAAGTGTTCGATCGCGCCACGGCCCTCCAGGTGGAGTTGTATCGACCGGAGAACATCCCCTTGGAGACCGAAGAGGCCAAGGTGGGCAACGAGTACAACAAACTCAGTGGCAGCCTGACGGTGGATTTCCGCGGCGAGGAGAAGACGCTCGTGGCCATGGGTCGCTTCCAGGAAGAACCGGATCGAGCCTTGCGTGAAGAGGCCTGGAAATCCGTGGCTGCCCGCCGGGTTCAGGAGGCCGATCGTTTCGATGCGTTCCTCGATGAATTGATCCGCATCCGCCACCAAATCGCCCTCAATGCCGGGTTCCCAGACTACGTTGCCTATGCCTATCGGATGCGCGGACGCTTCGACTATGGCCCGGAAGACTGCCACAAGTTCCATGACGCCATAGAAACGGAAGTCATGCCCATCTTCCGGAAGTTGCAGGCGCAACGTCGCCAGAAACTCGGGGTGGAGCGCCTGCGTCCGTGGGACACGCAGGTGGATCCGTTGAACCGCCCGCCGCTGAAGCCCTTTGCCACCTCGGCAGAAATGGAAACCGGTGTTCAGACGGTTTTCGACCGCATGAACCCCGAGTTGGCGGCCGGATTCCGTGGGATGCGGGAGAAGCGCTTGCTCGATTTGGACAACCGCAAGGGCAAGGCCCCGGGTGGCTACCAATACACGCTGAGCGAGGCGCGTTTGCCGTTCATTTTCATGAACTCGGTGGGCCTTCAGCGCGATTTGGAGACCATCCTCCACGAGGCCGGGCATGCCTTTCATGCGCTGGCCTGTCGGGAGCAGGATTTACCGCTGTATCGGGAGGCTCCCATCGAGTTCTGCGAAGTGGCTTCCATGGCCATGGAACTGCTCGGCGCGGAACACTTGGAGGTGTTCTACAGCCCGACCGACGCGCTGCGGGCGCGCACGGTGCACTTGGAAGGGGTCATCGGTGTGTTCCCTTGGATCGCCACCATCGATGCGTTCCAGCACTGGCTTTATTCCCACCCCAACCACAGCCGGGACGAACGCCGGGCCGCTTGGTTGGCATTGATGGACCGCTTTGGGGGCGACGTCGATTGGTCGGGTTGCGAATCGGCCCGGGCCAACCTCTGGCACAAGCAACTCCACGTCTTCCTGTATCCGTTCTACTACGTCGAGTACGGCATCGCCCAATTGGGTGCGTTGCAAGTTTGGGTCAATGCTCAGCGCGATCCGGCGAAGGCACTGGCTGATTATCAGGCGGGATTGGCTCTGGGCGGCAGTCGCCCGTTGCCAGAACTCTTCGCAAAGGCC
>CAMATE010000066.1 GCA_945861075.1 Akkermansia muciniphila | reverse complement strand
TCCACGGCCTGGCGCACCAACGGCAGAATCTTTTGGAAATCGCCATCGACCATGTACCCGCCGGCCTTGGCGTTGGGCTGGAACACCAGGGGCTCGATCATCAGCGGCATGGCGTACCGGTCGCACTCGGGCTTGATGCGCAGGATGTTTTGAATGCACTGGTCGGTCACCTCGGGCTGGCCGGGGATCCGGAAGAGGTTCACCACCACGCACGTGGCATCGAGGCGAAGAGCCTGCTCGACCGGAGCGTCGATCATGCGGCTGAAGAGGCTGCGCGGAAGGTCTTGGCCGTAGACGTTGGCCACATCAGTACGCAGGACCAGTGCGGGCTTCTCCTTGCCAGGCAGCGCCTGCAGATGGCGAGCCTGTCCCACGGTTAGTTGGACCGCATCGGGTGCTGCGGTGACCACGGTTTGCACCGCCTTGCCCAGGTCTTCGATGCCGCTGAGGAAGCCGTATTCGTTGAAGAAACCATGGTCCATCGCCACATCGAAGCAACGGTTGGACTTGGAATTGAACAGCCGATTGAGCCGGTAGGATTTCATGAACCGAAGCAGGATTGCTGAGGGACGCTCGGCCGCCAATCTCGAAAGATTCACCTGCCGACCGGACACCCCTATCCAATAGGCAGGTTTTCGCCCACAGTCGCTCGCGTGTTCGAACTCCTCTCCAAGGATCCTTCCTCCCGGGCCCGGCTGGGCCGCCTACACACGGCGCATGGCGTCGTCGAAACGCCTGTGTTCATGCCCGTGGGCACGCAGGCCAGCGTCAAGGCCCTGGACAACCGCGAGCTGTTGGAGATGGGCACCCAGATCCTGCTGGGCAACACCTACCACCTGTCGATCCGCCCGGGCATGGACATCATCCGCAAGGCCGGCGGTCTGCACCGGTTCATGAATTGGTCGGGACCGATCCTGACTGACTCCGGTGGGTTTCAGGTTTTCTCGTTGGGCAAGATCCGCAAGATCCGAGATCACGGAGTGGAGTTCCGGAGCCATTTGGATGGATCCCCGATTTTCCTCGGGCCCAAGGAGAGCATGGAAATCCAGCGCACGCTGGGTTCGGACATCGCGATGGTATTCGACGAGTGCCCGCCGCACACCGCCGACCGCGACGAGGTGAATCGCGCCGTGAAGCGCACCCTCCGCTGGGCCGCCGAGTGCAAGGCTCAACCGCGGGCCGAGGGTCAGCTGGTCTTCGGCATCGTCCAAGGAACCCACCATGCCGACTTGCGCAAGAAGTGCGCCGAGGCACTCGTGGAAATGGACTTCGACGGTTATGCCATTGGCGGCGTGAGTGTCGGCGAGCCGGAGCCCGAGATGATGCACGCGGTGGAAATCTCCGAACCTCACTTGCCAGAAAACAAGGCCCGCTACGCCATGGGCCTCGGGACTCCAGCCCAGCTCATCGAGTTGGTGGCCCGCGGCGTGGACATGTTCGACTGCGTCCTGCCAACCCGTGTTGCCCGCAATGGAACGGCGTTCACTTCAAAAGGCACCTTCGCCATCAAGGGCGGAGCTGTGAAGGCCGACTTCGACCCCATCGAGCCGGGTTGCGAATGCTTCGCGTGCCGTCATCACACCCGGGCCTACATCCGTCACTTGCTCAATGTGAACGAGATCTTGGGCCTGCGGTTGGTCAGCATTCACAACAGCCACTTCTTCCTGAAGGTCATGGCCGATGTGCGCATGCACCTGCGGAGCGGCACTTTCGGCGAATTCCGCCGCCAGTTCATCGCCAACTACGTTCCGACGGAAAAGGTCCGCGCGGATCGGATGGCCCATCAAGCCAACAAGGCGAAGCTGACCAGCCCATCGCCCACGCCCGAGACGGCTCAGGAGTAGGCGCCTGCCGGGGGGGGCTGTTTCGTAGAGAATAGCGGGAGGGCATGGCTGGCAAGTCGTCCAACGCCCACATGAACCAACGGAGCGGCTTGCGTCGACCGAAAGACTGCGGCTTGATTCATCTCATTCTCCCGATGATGTCCCTGTTCCAATGGCTGAGGCCAGGCCTGCTCCTGTGGGTCCTGAGTGGTTGCTGCCTTGTGCCTGCGGTGGCCGCACTCGAGTCGCAGCCTGACCGGGCCTCCAATCACTGGTCTTTTCAGAAGGTGGTTCGTCCGAAGGTGCCTGCCGGAGCGCATCCCGTGGACGCGTTTGTGCAGTTGGCCTTGAAAGCTCAAGGGTTGAATCCCAACCCACCGGCTTCCCCAGGGGATTTGATCCGTCGCATCCATTTGGATCTGACAGGCCTTCCGCCGGAACCGCAGGTCGTGGCGGAGTTCGAACGGGATCCCTCCCTGCCCCGTTATCTAGAGTGGGTGGAGCGCCTTCTGTCGTCACCGCAGTATGGGGAACGCTGGGCGCGTCACTGGTTGGACGTGGTTCGCTACACCGAGAGCCAGGGCTTTGAATACGACCGCCCCCGGGACCACGCCTGGCATTACCGCGATTACGTCATTCGCAGCTTCAACGCCGATGTGCCGTACGACCGTTTCATGCGGGAACAAGTGGCCGGTGACGTGCTGGAACCGGTGACCTCGGAAGGAATCATCGCTTCGAGCATGCTCGTTTCGGGACCTTGGGATCAGGCCGGCAATGCCCAGGCCAACGCCACCCAACGAGCCATCACCAGGGAAGAGGAAATGGACGATTTGGTGAGTGTCGTCGGACAAACCTTTCTCGGGCTGACGGTGAATTGTGCCCGATGCCACGATCACAAGTTCGATCCCATCCCGATCGACGACTACTACCGGGTCAAAGCCGTATTCGATGGTGTCCGTCATGGGGATCGTTCCATTGAAGGCGCTGAGGACGTGCGCCTGCGTGAACAACGCAAGGAACAAGGGCGCCGGGACATGGATGCTCAGGCTCGGGCCATCGCGGCCATCGAAGCCAAGGGTGCAACCCGCGTCCCTCGCCGATCAACCCAGGGGCCTCTCGCACCCCTGCCCCGTTTCCAATGGAATTTCGAGAAACTGGAAAGCGCCGAGATTTCTGGAGACTTGCGCGGCGAAGCCAAAGTCACCGGCGGCATCTTGGAACTCCCCAAACCGGGGGCCTATTTCCAATCGATGCCCCTCACCCGAGACATTCGAGAAAAAACACTCTCCGCATGGGTCCGGCTTTCTGATCTCCAGCAAAGCGGTGGTGCAGCCATTTCGCTCGAGAAGTCGAACGGACAGGTCTTCGATGGCATTGTTTTCGGAGAGCGGCAGCCCCGGAAATGGATGGCCGGCAGCGAGGGGTTTCAACGGACCCGGGATTTGCAGGCTCCAGAAGAATCCGAGGCCCTGAGTGGTTGGGTACACCTTGCCGCCGTTTATTCCGCGGATCGCAAGGTGGCCCTGTACCGGAATGGCCGCCCCTACGGCGATGCCTACGAAGCTCCGGCGCTCGTGACGTTCCTCGCTGGTGATGCCCGGGTGGTCATTGGCCGGCGTCACGAGGGGGGCGGCAAACCGTGGCTGACCGGGGCCATCCGTCAGGCAGCCCTCTTCGATCGGGCCCTCTCGGCGCTGGAGATCGAAACGGTGTTTCAAGAGGCTGGAGGAGGCCCTTCGCTTTCGGAAGTTCTGGCCCGCTTGACTCCGCGTGAGGCGCAAGACCGAGAGGCAGCACGACGACGTCTGCAAGAAGCCCAGCGCCGGCTGCAATTGGAAGATCAACCACTGGGTCAAGTCTATGCCGGACGCCGCGAGCAACCGGCCCCAACTCGGATTCTGCGCCGCGGCGATGTGAAGTCCCCAGCTGATACGGTCAGCCCCTCAGGACTGTCGGCCTTGAGCCCTCTTCCCGGGAATCTGGGATTAGCCCCGGATGCACCCGAGGCCGACCGTCGCCGCCGCTTTGCCGACTGGTTGGCCGATCCCCGCAATCCGCTGCCTGCCCGTGTCTTGGTGAATCGGATCTGGGGATTTCATTTTGGCCAGGGACTGGTCAGCACACCCAGCGATCTCGGCCGGAGCGGATCCAAACCCAGCCATCCGGAACTCCTCGACTGGTTGGCGAGCGAATTCATCTCGCAAGGTTGGAGCATCAAGGCCCTGCACCGAATCATCGTTTCCTCTGAAACCTACCGGCAGTCGTCCGAAGCGCGCAGTGAGGCTTTGGCGGTCGATGCCGACGCGGTGTTCCTGTGGCGCTTCCCTCCGCGCCGTTTGGAAGGCGAGGTCATCCGGGACGCCATGCTGGCAATCAGTGGTCAACTGAACCTCCAAACCGGAGGCCCCAGTTTCCGTCCGTTCACCACCAGCGAGTACGGCGCCACCTTCTACCATTTGGTCGACCGCGGCACACCGGAGTTCAATCGCCGCACGGTCTACCGGATGAACATCAATTCCGGCAAGGAACCGCTTCTCGACGCCTTGGATTGCCCGGATCCATCGGTGCGGACACCGCGTCGAGGAGTGACCACGACACCGCTCCAAGCCTTGGGATTGATGAACAGCAGCTTTGTGCAGCGACAGGCCGATCATTTGGCTCAGAGAGCGCTGTCCTTGTGCGCCCAAGACCCGGACCGGGCGATCACGTGCATCTGGAGGATGGCGCTGGGACGCAACCCCAACTCCGGCGAGTTCCAGATGGCCCAGAAGGCCGTGCGCGAACGAGGCATGCCCCATGTCGCCTGGGCACTGTTGAACACCACCGAGTTTGTCTATGTCCGCTGACGCCAATCTCCTCAACCGTCGCCACTTCCTTTCCAGCAGCGTGGGAGGACTTGGCAACATCGCGCTGGCCTGGTTGATGGCTCGGGATCGTGCGTTCGCTGCGGGGTCTGGCTCTGCGTCGGGCATAGCCCCGCTCGCAGGGCAGTTGCACCACCGGCCGCGAGCCAAGCGCATCGTCCAGGTGTTTTGCTGCGGCGGAGTCAGCCACCTCGACACCTTCGACTACAAACCCGAACTGGAGCGCCTCAACGGCACCGAGCTGAAAGGGCGCGGCGAGAATCTCGGTTTTTTTGGTCAGCCCGGTCGGCTGATGAAGAGTGTTTATCCCTTCCGTCAACACGGCCAAAGCGGTGCGTGGGTGAGTGATTTGTTGCCGAATCTGGCCGGCTGCGTGGATGACTTGTGCTTCATCCATTCGATGTTCGCCAAGAGCAACAACCACACTCCAGCTACGTTCCAAATGAACAGCGGCTTTACGCTGAACGGGTTTCCGTGCATGGGGGCTTGGTTGAGCTACGGCCTGGGAACGGAGAACGAGAACCTGCCGGCCTTCGTGGTGCTGCCCGACCCTCGGGGGCTTCCGGCCGGTGGGTCCATCAACTGGACCTCGGGATTCCTGCCGGCCAATCACCAAGGTGTCCCCTTTCGCACACAGTCCAAGGAGCCGGTGGTCGACCTCGAGACCCCCGCGTCTGTTTCCGCCGACGCCCGCTCCGCCGACCTGCAAATGCTCAACCAAATCAATGGTGACTTTGCTTCGGCCCATCCGGGCGATCGAGCCTTTGCTGCTCGGTTGCGTTCCTATGAGCTAGCCGCGCGGATGCAGGTGAGCATTCCTGAGGCCACCCAACTGACCGGCGAAAGCGAGACCATCCGTCGCCAGTACGGCCTCGATGATCCGGCCAACAAGGGGTTCGCCCGCAACTGCCTCATGGCGCGCCGCCTGTTGGAACGAGGAGTTCGCTTTGTCCAAATCATCAATGGCGGAGCCTTCGGGAGCCCCCGCATCAATTGGGACGGTCACGAAAATCTTCGGGAAAACCACGACACCCAAGCCGCGACCATGGACCGCCCGGTGGCAGCGCTCATTCAAGACCTCAAGCAGCGCGGCATGCTCGAAGACACCCTCTTTGTCTGGTCCACCGAGTTTGGACGCAGCCCTTCGACTCAGGGCATCAATGCCTCCGGCCGCGATCATCATCCGAGTGTCTTCACCACCTTCCTGGCCGGTGCCGGAATCCGACCCGGACACCACTACGGCACTTCCGATGAAATCGGTTACTCGGTGGGCGAAAATCGGGTCACCATCCCAGATTTCCACGCCACGATCCTCCACCTGTTGGGTGTCGATCATGAGAAGCTCACCTTCTATCACAACGGCATCAATCGACGCCTGACCGATGTTCATGGCGAGGTGATTCGCGGCGTGATGGCCTGATCACCGGTACGATCCGATTTTACTGCGTGGTTGGGCGGGCTGTTGGCTTTTACGACAACCCTTTCGAGTCGAAGTGCGCCGTGCAACGGATCCGATGGTGACCTGTTGATCCGTCCGCTGAAGATTCTCCCAAGGTTGACTTCAGGGCTTCTGCCCCTTTTGCTCCGCCCGTCCTTTTTTCGAACGCCATGGCCACCATCACCATTCTACCCGCCCAGAAATCCGCCGAGGTCCCCGATGGAGAGTTGCTGGTCGAAGCCGGCGAGCTGGCCGGAGTAGAAATGGAAGCGGGTTGTTTCAACTGTTCCTGCGGCACATGCGCGGCGGAAGTGGTTTCTGGCATGGAAAACCTCTCCCCACCCACCGACGAGGAATTGGATGTGCTCGATCAGTGGAACAAAGACCCGGAGCGTTTTCGCCTGACTTGCTGTGTCCGCCTGCTCCAGGGGCAATGCACCTTGCGGGCGGGTCATTGAGGGTCATCGCCGTCGCTATCGAGAAGGTTGAAACCCGCCAATCGGCGGTTGCCGCTGGCCGAAGGCTCCGTCCAGACTGTTCGACATCATGAGGTCTGGTTCCCCGCTATTGGTCATCTTCCTGACGGTCTTCATTGACCTGATCGGGTTCGGCATTTGTCTGCCACTGCTGCCCAAATACGCCGAACGCTACGGTGCACAAGGTTGGAAAATCGGTGCGGCTATGGGCGTTTATTCGCTCATGCAGTTGGTCTTCGCTCCGTGGTGGGGGCAATTGAGTGACCGCATTGGCCGTCGCCCCGTACTGCTGGTCAGCAACTTTGGCTCAATTGTCGCGTACGGACTCTTCGGGTTGTCTGCTCAATTCGTCGGCGAAACCGGGTTTTGGATCCTCGTAGGTTCCCGGGTCTTTGCCGGAATTTGTGGGGCCAACCTATCCGTGGCTTCGGCCTTCATCGCCGACGTCACCACTCCGGAAAAGCGATCCAAAGGCATGGGCCTCATCGGCATGGCCTTCGGCTTGGGTTTCATCCTGGGGCCGGTCCTGGGATCGCAAGCCTTCAAACACTTCGGTCTCGCCGGTCCCGGCGTCGTGGCCGCGGTGATTTGCGCCATCAACTTCGTCCTCGGCTGCATCATCCTTCCCGAAACGCGAAAAAAGGATGCTGCGCCACCCGTTCGTCGTCCCCGTTTCGAGCAAATACGCCACGTGCTGGCCATGAAGGAGGTTGGATTCCTCATCGGCATTTACTTTCTCGGCACCTTCGCCTTCACGGCCTTCGAATCCACCCTCCCCCTGCTGCTGGATGCCAAACTGAAGTTTGACGAAGAGCACGTCGGCTATGTCTTCGCGTTCTGCGGCATCATGGCTGCCATGGTTCAAGGCGGTGGCATCGGACGTCTGGTGAAATCCTTCGGCGAGCGGCGCCTCATAGGAACGAGTCTCATCGTGGTGGCCATCAGCCTCGTGCTCATGCCCTTGGCCAATACCTTGGCCACACTGCTCGGCGCCCTGGCAGTGTTCGCCATCGGTTCTGGAATCAACCGCGCTCCAACCATGGGGTTGATCTCACAACTCAGCCCAGCCGATGAACAGGGAACCACGCTTGGCGTTGCCCAAAGCGCCGGCACGCTCGCCCGCGTTCTTGGGCCCACCGTGGCCACGACCCTCTACGATCTTTGGCTGCCCGCACCGTATTTGGCCTGTGCCACCATCGCCCTCCTGGCCGGACTGCTTGCCGCGTTGCGCTTGATGGGTTCCACTGCGAAATCCCCATCGGCATGAAACCTCTTTTCCTCAGCCTCCTGACCGCGAGCTCTCTCCTGGCCACCGACAAAAATTGGCCCGAATTCCGAGGGCCTCGTGGCGATGGTGTCAGCACCGCGGCGAAGCTTCCGCTGAAGTGGTCCGAGCAACAGAACGTCGCTTGGAAGACCGCAATCCATGACAAAGGGTGGTCCTCCCCGGTGATTTGGGGAGACCAAGTTTGGGTGACCACGGCCAACGACGGCGGCCGTCGACTCTACGCGGTGTGCCTCGACCGAAACTCGGGCAAAGTGATCCACGACCTGCTGGTTTTCGAGGCCGATCAACCGGATCTCTGGAAACGGTACAACAGCTACGCATCCCCCACCCCAGTCATCGAAAAGGGCCGGATTTACGTGTCGTTTGGCGAGGCGGGCATGGCTTGTCTGGACACGCGCACGGGCAAAAAGCTGTGGGAACGGCGCGACCTGAAGTGCAACCACTTCCGTGGCGCGGGTTCTTCTCCGATCCTGCATCAAGGTCTCCTGTATTTGAATTTCGACGGCAGCGACCGGCAATTCATGGTGGCCTTGGATGCCAAGACCGGGGCAACGCGTTGGCAGAAGGACCGCTCCGTCGACTACAAGGATTTGGGAGCCAACGGAAAACCCGAAGCCGACGGCGACATGCGCAAGGCCTTCGCCACCTGCGCGGTCACCACCGTCGACGGCATTCCCCACTTGGTCACCCAAGGTGCCAAGGCTGTCTACGGCTTGGACGCCCGTGATGGCCGAGAACTCTGGCGGGTAGAAGAACGCACCAGTCACTCCGCCGGAACGCGTCCAGCCATCGGTCACGGACTGGTGTTTGTTCCCAGCGGTTGGTCTCAGGGGCAGACCCTGGCCATCCGGCCCAACAGTGCCGGCACTGTTCTCGACGCCAATGTTGAACCCGCTCCCGCTGGAGGCGTTCAACTCGCTTGGAAGTCCAAACGTGGCACGCCAAAGAAACCCTCTCTGACCTTGGTGGGTGATCTCCTCTTCGGAGTGGAAGATGGCGGTGTGGCCAACTGCTGGGAGGCCACCACCGGAAAGTTGGTTTGGAGCGAGCGCTTGGGAGGCAACTATTCAGCCTCTCCATTGGCCACTCAGGATCGATTGTACTGCTTCAGTGAAGGCGGAACGGCGGTCGTGATCGCCGCGGACCGGACTTTCCGTCGTTTGGCCGACAATCAACTCGACGGAGGTTGCATGGCCTCACCCGCCGCGGCTGGGGAAGCCCTTTGGGTGCGCACGCAAACCCACCTCTACCGCATCGAAGAGCGTCATTGAGCGTGTCGGGTTTGGCACTCTGAGGCACTCGGAGATTCACCTATGCATGGGATACCTTGAATCCATGAATAGAATTCTTAGGCCTCCATGCAACTCGGTGGTTCTCCTCGCGGGAGTCCGGGTGTAATCGTAACACGTGCTGAGCGCTTACGACCCAAGCGGCTACTTCGACGAGATGTCCCCGCAAACCGGAAGCTTCCGGAAACCCTACGAAACCTTTGCACAGCGCTTCCAGCAAATCACCCGGGATGATTTCGATGATCGCCGGCGCGCTGTGGACACGGCCTTTCTTCGACAAGGCATCACCTTCAACGTCTACGGCGATTCGGCCGGTACCGAGAAGATTTTCCCGTTCGATCTCATGCCGCGGATCATTTCCGCCAAGGAGTGGGAATACTTGGAGCGCGGACTCATCCAACGCATCACTGCGTTGAACCTGTTCCTCCACGACATTTACCACGAACAGCGCATCCTGAAGGATGGAGTCGTCCCGTCCTACTTCGTTCTATCGGCCAAGCACTTCCGCCGGGAATTCGTCAATTTCAGCGTCCCCAAAGACATTTACATCCACATCTGCGGATCGGACCTGATTCGTGGCGGTGACGGACAATGGATGGTGCTGGAAGACAACGGACGTTGCCCCTCGGGCGTCAGCTACGTGCTGGAAAACCGACGCGCCATGAAGCGCACGTTCCCCGCCATGTTCGAGAGCGTGGGTGTGAGGCCGGTGGATCAGTACCCGCAGGAGTTGCTCAAGATGCTGCAGCACATCGCACCTGGGGGTGTCGCAGATCCGACCGTCGTCCTGCTCACGCCAGGGGCTTACAACTCGGCTTATTTCGAGCACACCTATTTGGCCCGGGAAATGGGCATCGAAATCGTCGAGGGTCGCGACTTGGTGGTCCGCAACGCCCGGGTGTACATGCGGACGACCAAGGGGTTGCAACCGGTGCACGTCATCTACCGGCGCGTGGACGACGACTTCATCGATCCCACCGTGTTCCGACGGGATTCCATGCTGGGAGTCCCGGGTTTGGTCCACGCCTATCGATCTGGCAATGTTTCGCTGGCCAATTCCATCGGCACCGGAATCGCCGACGACAAGGTCATGTATTACTTCGTGCCGAAGATGATCAAATACTACCTCGACCAGGATCCGATCATCCCCAACGTGCCGACCTACCTGGCCAGCGAAGACGCCGACCGCAAGTACATGCTCGAGAATCTCGACAAACTGGTGGTCAAGGCGGCCAACGAATCCGGCGGCTACGGGATGCTTATGGGTCCCATGGCTTCCAAGGCTGAGCGCGAGGCATTCCGCGGGGCCATCGAGAAAGATCCTCGCAATTACATCGGCCAGCCGATGATCAATCTCTCGACCCATCCCACCCATGTGGGCGGTGGCCACTTCGAACCCCGCCACATCGATTTCCGACCCTACATCCTTTACGGCGAGAAAACGGTGATCATTCCCGGTGGTTTAACTCGGGTGGCCCTGACCAAGGGATCCTTGGTCGTCAATTCCTCACAAGGTGGCGGCAGCAAGGACACTTGGGTTCTCTACGGCGACGAATAACCGCAATTTCTCCAACCGACGACCATGCTCTCCCGAGTTGCCAATTCCTTGTACTGGATGTCCCGGTACATTGAGCGCGCCGACAACACATCGCGCATCGTGGATGTCAATTTGCAGTTGCTCCTCGATCATCGGAACATGAATTCGCAGCAGTTCTCGGAACACTGGCTGCCCATCATCGAAGCCACCGGAGACTCCGCTGCGTTCTGGAAACTCAAGGACGTCGCAACCGCTGAAACGGTGACCGACTACCTCGTCTTCGAGCCCAAGAACACCAACTCACTGGTGTCATCCATTTCGCAGGCCCGTGAGAACGCCCGCATGGTTCGGGACCAGTTGACCGTCGACATCTGGGAAGAACTCAACCGCCTTTATCTCTACCTGCACTCCCAAAAAGCTCGGGAAGATTGGGAAACCAGCCCGTTTGATTTCCTGCATCAGGTCAAAGCCAGCTCGCTGACGCTTCAAGGCCTGACGGATGCCACGATTCCCCACAACGAGGGATGGCTCTTCTTGCAGGCGGGCAAGTTTCTGGAGCGGGGGGACATGACTTCCCGCATTCTCGACGTGCGGCACGGCACCTTGCCGGAGCGCGGCGTGCCAGCGACGGTGAGCCAGGTGGATGCACTGGCATGGGCCTCCGTTCTCCATTCCTGCAGCGCTTGGGACGCCTACAAATCCATCCATGGAGCAGAGGTTCATCCGCGTCTGGTGGCCGAATTCCTCCTGCTGTCCGACAATTTCCCGCGCTCCGTCAAATTCTGTGTCGAGCGCCTCAACCGTTCACTGCGACGGATTTCCGGGGTATCCGAGGGTCGCTTCTGCAATGATTCCGAGAAGCTGGCCGGCCGGTTGGTGGCCCAACTCCAGTTTGGTACCATTGATGAAGTGTTCCAACTGCTCGGTTTGCACCAGTACATTGACGCATTGCAAATCCAGTTGATCGACATCGGCAACGCCCTCTTCAACGCGTACATCTTCCAACCTTTCCAGAACCTCGAAGCAGAGATCTTGGTGCAGCAAGAAGAGCAGCAACAACAGGGCCTGCAACGATCACAGGCAGCCTGATCCCCCCGGTGGCAGGCGGGATGGCACGGTTCTAAAGCACACCTTGCGAGACGAATAGGTCGTGAGAGGGCTTTGACTTCGGGCTCAACCTCCCGTTTCTTGTCTGCGCATGTCGTTTGACGGAAAAAAACTCGGAATCCTCATTTCCGCACCACCCGAGGCTCCGGCCTTTATCCATGGGGTCCGGTTTGCGGCAACGGCGCTCGCGGCCGGTTGTTCGGTGTACCTGTACTGCATCGATACGGCTGTCAAAGGCATTGCCCACCCCGAATTGCAGGCACTGCGCGAGCGCGGACTCAAGTTCTACGCCTGCGCCTACGGAGCGCACCACCACGGGGTTCCTGTGGACGATCGGGCCATTTTCGCGGGACTGACCGTGGTCAGCGACCTCATCGCCAGCACCGACCGATTTGTGAGCTTCAACGCACCATGAAACCCAAGGTACTGATCGTTGTGGAATCCGACCCGCGGACGAGCGGTCGCCCGGCAGAAGCCATTCGGGTGGCGGCGGGCATCGGCACCTGGAAGAAAGCCGAGGTGCTGCTGTATTTGCGAGGCCCCGCAATCCTGTCCTTGGCGGAGTACTCCGACGAATGGATCGATGAAGACAATTTCAGCCGCTACCTACCGATCCTCAAGGAATGGGGGCGTCCCGTCTATGTTCAGCAGGGTGCCGACGAATTGGCTGAACTCGGGGATCCATTGATGCCGTTCGAGGAGATCACTGACTCCCAATGGGCCACTCTGGCTGCCCGAGCCACCTATGTCTTCCAATTCTGAGGCCACCCAGATGATCCGGATCCTCCATATTCTAAATCAGCCGCCGCAAGCGGCGATCGATCGGTTAATTCAAGATCAACGTGAATTGCCTGACCATGAAATCGTGGTGGTGTCGTTGACGTCGACCACGCCCGATTATGATCTCCTCCTGAACGAGGTGTTCCGGGCTGATTCCATCCAATGCTGGTGACATCATTCCAGCTTCACCCCTGCGCTCCGTCGAGACCAGCGACTCCTTCGGTGAGCAGGTGGGCCTTCAAGTGAAGTGTTCCCAGAGAACTTCTCCCGCGGGGCGGCTACCGTAGCTATTGCGGAGCTGTTGTGACTGTTTGCGATGGGTCTCCCATCGCCGCCGTTCCGTTTCCAAATGCGCCCGAACGCCTTGGAGTTGATCTCCAATCGCCATTTCTTGATTCAGGAGCCGCTGCAAGCAGACGCGCTGTCCTGGAGAGAGTGTCTCTGGGGGCGGCAATCGAGATTCCAATGCGCTCTGACAATCGAACTTCTGCTCCTGAAGAGCATCGACCTCGAGCCAGTCTTGCCGATCGATAGCCGCCTTGAGGGAGCCGTTGAGTTTTTCCCAGGATTCAAAGGCTTCCCGGATCGGATCTGAAGCTAAGTCTCCTTCATCCATCAGACGCTCATGTTGAAATTGACACGCTCGGCAGCTGGAGCGCTTGCAGGTCGTGAGGAGGAGGTTTCAACCGTTGCCCCCATCGATTGCCCTGCGAGCATTTCCCTCCAAGCTTCCTGTATGACGGCCAGATGCCGCTTCGCCTCGAACAGGGGTTCCGCCTCCTTGCGCAAATTACCTTGGATCAACTGTTCACCGATGTAGCCGTACAGACCGAACAGTTTTTTGGAAAAGTCGCCGCCAATTTCCAAATCCAAAGCCAACCGCAACTGAGAAACAATGGCCGAGGCCTTGGTGATCTGGTTATGAATGGTCTGCTGGCGCAGGCCGAATTCCTCAATTTCAAATCCATCGATGGCGCGTTGAATGGCAGCCACCGCTCCATCCAAAAGCATTTGGACGATCCGCTGCTTGGAGACCGTAGCCTCGGTGGCGGACCGGTAGGCCGCGAATGCTGAGCGGGCCTGAGACATACGATTGTGCTATGCTGAGCGGATCAGGCTTTAGCTGCTCCGAACAGGTTGGCAATTCGATCCACGCCGTCCAGTGGCGGATAAGCGCTATCGGGACTGGCCCTCCGAACCAGCTCTTTGACCATTTTGAAGTCGTTCTCGGCCTTCGCCTTGGCGTGGATCAGCTCCTCGCGACTCACCTTTGGAGCCGGACGCAAGGACACGGATTCAGCCGGCTCGGGCTGTTTCCCTGATTTGACCTTTGCCTCGGGGGCGACGGTCGGTTCCTGAGTCTTGATGGCTTCTATTTTCACTGTTCCTCCTCAACATAGGTTCTGCGGCAGGAATGGCGGCGCCTTAAGAAAAAAAAGACTGATTCTAGTTTTTTCTCTCCTCTGGCCGAGTTGCGCCCTTTTTGGCGTTGTCAGTATTGGGCGGAACGACGGGCAGGGGCAGGAACGCCTTCTTCAGCAACCGTGATGCTTGGGAGACACCGTACCGGATGAACCGATGCGGGCTATCCACCGACAAAGCAGGAGGCGGATCTGTTTCTATACCCATGGCTTCTCTCAGATAACGCCGGGTATCATTTAAGGTCGGAGTCTCTCCGGCGTTGAAT